>CAZCWE010000004.1:25669-27900 GCA_964502285.1 uncultured Spirulina sp.
TTCTCAATGGATATTGAGACGGCGGGATTCTTGAAAGTCACAGTATAGGAGACGATCATGGCATTTACGGGCGGATATTTTGAGGAGTGGATTGTTGAGGCGGGGAAGATCCTGCTGGGGTTAGCTCCGTTGCCGGTGGCGGCTGAGTCTGAATTGTTGCTGTTCATCCCACCCGCTCCCATCACGGGGGCTTCGGCGTTGGCTGATGTGTTGGCGGGGGAGTTGGCGGCGGTCAATGGTTACGCGCGGTTCAACCTGGGTTATGTCGCTGGGGATGTGACATGGGACGGCGCAAGTAATGCAGCGGCGATCGCGCAAAAGGAATGGACTCTTACCGCTACCGGCGGCCCAATCCAATGGCAAGGGATTGCAATGGTGGTGGATTCTGGCGGGGCTAATGAGCGGTTGGTTGCGGGGTATGTCTCCGATGTGCTGCTGACGATCCCAGACGGCACAAGCCACACATTCCAATGGAGTATGGCGCACTTTAACACGATTGTGGACTCTGGCAACGCATGGACTTAGACGCAAGGGAATTGGCCAGGAAGGCATTGGAAGAAGCGAGAGAACAACGCCTCTTAGACACGGCAGAGCGCAACGATAACCCACCGCCGCCGATCTCCACTTATGCGGGGTTTGATTGCAAGACGGGGGAGGCGTTGTTACGGCCAGCCGGGGGCGGCATCGTGCGAGGTCAGCCCCTCTACAATACGGCGGTGCGACCGGGGGACATCATGGATCTGCACGTCTCTCAAGGGTTGCCCAAGGCGGATAGTCTCAGCGCATGGGAACCGGAGCCGGAGCCGGTGGTGGAAGAGGAACGGGAAGTATTTGGGAAGATTAAGATTCTGTTTTCGTTGCCAGATGGGTCTCTGTGGATTGGGGGCGATCGCGCCAATCCGAAGAGAGTGGGAGTTAAAGCGGAAACCCCACCAGAGGCGGTTGATAGGCTTGGGAGAAAATACGAATTTTCTTACTTCCTTCTCAACCTTGGGGATGGCGATCGCTTTACCGTAGCTGGGATTGCCATCCCTAGCATATTCCAAGACCCGACCCCCTATCTTGCCATTCATTTTCCTCAATCCAACCGTCGCTATGAGTTTCAACTTGATGAGCCAATCCCGGCGGCTCGGATTAAATGGTATTCAACGTGGGACGGTTCGGGGCTAGTTCTGATGACTAGACAGCCCTCGATTAACGAGACCGGCACAACCTACAACTTCTTGCCAGGATTGACCTATGGAGTATCAGGGACGGGGGGCGCAGAATCTTTTGTGAGTTACGAACTCTATCCCACCCGTGTAACTGAACGCGCTGGATCAAGGAGCGGAGCCAGCTTCTCACAGTATTGGCCGCTGTATCCTGGGGCAGACAACATCGCAACGGAATCAAGGGCGATTGATGTGCAAGTGTCAGGACAAAGATCCATGTGGTGGTCGGACGAAAGCAGTACATCGACCCCTTCGAGATGGAGGCTGGATTCAGTTCCCGCCGCGTATTGGGATATTTTCGGCGGTGAGTTTGGGCGGCCCCATGCGGTTGGGGGCTTTGGCTATCAGGTGGGCGTGGATGGCAACACGCCAGAAGGCAAGCTTACTGTACTTAAAATTGATTTAACTAGCGAAACAGCCATAGAAGCAGATCAATCCCAGACAGTTAGTCGGTTCGATGTCCCTGTTTATGATTTACCCGAAAATGCCATCGGCCTCCCCGGACTCAACTACAGTTACCACCCATGAACGCCCGAACCCTAGCCCTCAACGCCCTCAACCAATCCCGACAAGCGCGGCTCACTGACACCGCCAAACGCAACGCCGCCACCGCGCCCCAACTCAGCGGCACATACGGGGGGCATGATTGCAAGACCGGGGAAAACCTAATCAAGCTCCCCAACGGCAATACAATCCGCGCCCGTGCCATCAACACCGCCGCCCCGCCGTCAGGGGTGACCATCCCCGTCCGGATTGCGCCATCAGGCCGTCCGATCTCCGATGGTCGGCATAGTGCAGGATAAGGGAGAAATACACCATGAGGTACAGGGAAATGATGGATCAATGGCGGGCGTTGAAGCGTTGGCAACAAGGGGCGATCGTCGGGGGAATCGTTTTCCTCTGGCTTGTGGGAACGATAACCCAGAAAATTGAGGATCGGCAGATTCAGCAGCAGGCACAACAAGCGCAAATTGAGCAACAGCAGCGGGCGGCTGAGGTTCCGCTGATCTTGGATCAGAT
>CAZCWE010000004.1:27910-33373 GCA_964502285.1 uncultured Spirulina sp.
GGCGCATCAACGGGATACCGCCCCCGGTTCATTCAGTGGGGACAGGTGCAAGCCTTGGCAGTCCCGAAGTGGGCGTTTGCTTCTTTGAGCATGGAACAAAAAGCCCAAGTCTGTGCATGGGTAGAGGATCAGTATGGGGGCAACTGCACTATTGTTTTGGGGCGGGTCGATGGCAGCACAATGACGTTAGACGAAGAATACCGCCCGTGAGTCAAGTTGATCAGAGGTTAGAATTGATTAATGAAAGCATTAAGACTATACGCCAAAGATACCGGGGCGATCGCGCCGGTTAAGATTGAGGACTTTTCCCAAGTGGCAACGGGTCAAGCGATCGCCGCTCCCGGTTGTGTGGGGTTCGTTTTGTCGAGCACCGGGCAGCCTGTGCCAATCAATATCCAACTCATTAGATTCCGCTCATGACTTCTTTTCTGCCCGGTGTTCAACTGTATATTGAGGACTCATCCGGGGGGCTGATCCCCGTGACGGAAGCGATCCTTCAGGGCAATGGCTCCGTCACTCCCATCGACTTGTCCGGCGCGACGACGACACAGTATGACTCGCTTGCCCTCCTCCTGGCGGCCACACCCCTTACTGATGAGTTGGGCATTGTCGCACCGGATGCCACAGACGGAAACGCGGGCAAGGTTTACGCCTGGGATCTGGCGACGACAAGCTGGACGATCATCACATCTGTCTCTTCGGTGAATGGGCAGACCGGGGTGGTGACGTTGCGGACGGATGACATTGAAGAAACGGGAACGCGGGTCTTTGTTACTCCTGAGCAAAGGGCGTTGATCACATCAACGAGTAGCAGCATCGGCACGTTGACCGCCAAGGACACCAGCCAAGATGCACGGATGGCGGCAATTGAAGCGGTCAATGTGAGCCAAGGCGATGACATTGCGACGCTACAGAATACCGTTGCAGTACAAGGCGATGTGGACGTAGCGCAAGCGGCGCGGCTCGTCACTGCGGAGGCAGAGATCGACGCGATACAGGCGACGAACGTTACCCAGACGGGACAAATTAACAATCTGCTGAGCACTGAGGCGGCACAAAATACGCGGCTCACGAATATTGAAGCGGTAGACCTTACCCAAGGGAGCGCGATCACAACGCTCCAAACAGGGCAGGCAACCCAAGACGCACGCCTTGCCACAATTGAAGCCGGGCAAACCACCCAAGACGCAACGGACGCAGCACTCGCGGCGCAAATCAGTACAGCCGAGACAGCCATCGGCGCATTGGAGAATGGGCAAGCAGTCCAAGATGCGGCCCATGCGGCGCTCGCAATCCGAGTCACGACAGCCGAGGGGAACATCATCACCCTTCAGGGGCAGCAATCGGCCATCAATGCGGTGCTGTCGTCTCTGCCTACAACCTACCAAGTGCGGAGCGAGAAGAATCAACCGGGGGGTTATGTTGACCCGCTTTTTCTTCCTGCATCAGCGCAGGTGATCCGAGATATTACCCCGACGGGGACAATCGCGGAACGGGATGCACTAGCAGCTAACGACCCCCGCCCCGAAGTTAACGGGCCATGGGGGCCAAATCAGATCGGGTATTCGGTATTTGTGACGGATACCGGCGCGGGCGAGGCTGGATGGTTTATCTGGAATGGGACAACCTTCCTGGATTTCACTTCCTCAATCTCGATCCTTAGTACCACTGATGTACCGGAAGGAATTAACCTCTACTACACCGATGCACGGGCGGCTAACGCCCCCGCCGTGGTAACAAACACCGCAGACATTGCAGCGATTAAAGTAGAGCAGACCACGCAAAACGGGCAGATCGATGCGCTGGACACAGAGCAGACAAACCAAAGCGCACGACTTGCCACAATTGAGGCTGAGCAGGTCACCCAGACCGGAAACATCACCACCAACCAAGGAAACATCGCTACCAACACGGCGGCGATCGCTGCCAACGTTGGGGATATCAACGCGCTGGGGACGGCAGTAGCCGCGAACGATGTAGAACTCGCCACCCTCGCGGGGCAACAATCGGCACAAGATGCAGCGATCGCGGCGCGTCTAACCTCGTTCAACGGACGCACTGGCCCCGCTATTGTCCCGGTGTCAGGCGACTACACATCCACACTTATCCCTGATCTGTCAGGGCTAACGGTGGGGAGCGTTACCGACGCACTACTCAACCTTGACGGGCGAATCACGTCAGGGTTGGACAACACAAACAAAGTCACAAAAGGCGGAGACACAGACGGCGTTCCGTTGGTGATCGGAACCAATGACACTCAACCCCTCACGTTGGAAACGAACAACGCGCCCCGGATTGTCGTGGCAGCGGACGGGTTGGTTACGATTAATGGATTGACTGAGAGCGCGGCTGCTACGAGCAGCCTCCGAGTTAACCCCGCCACCAATGCGCTCCACGTCTACCCCGATCCGATCATCGCACTCGGACACATTGAAGGCTGTGAAGTGTCGGTTGTGTCGAATACAACGATCACGGTGGCGGCGGGGCAAATGGAAATCGGCGGGCGCTTGGTTTCTGTTAGTTCAGCTATCACAAAAAGCACTAACGGGGCATGGGCAGCAGGTACAGGAAACGGTGGTCAAATCGGAACATGGAACAACGGTTCTCAGTATGTCTATGTGGGGCATAATCCAACCACTGAAGCCGTCGATGTTTTTGTTAGTAATTCTATTGCTGAGACTGTATCAAACGGATTTACCTTAAAGTTGCTGTGTCCACTTTATGTCGAGAGTAGCGCGATTTGGAGCGGTTGGCACAATTCAAAAGCACGGCGATTTGTTTATAAAAATGATTGGATTTTATCAGATTGGATTGTCACAACTGCGGACGCTGGGGCGTTTTATGCCGTGGGAGTTCCAATTTATCCGGGGCTTTGGTTCTCGACTTATTTGCAGGCTGGGCTTTCAAATAGTCACAATACGTTAGCAGTAAAAATAACAAATGAGTCGGAAAGTTTATCAGGGACTTTTAATACGACAAGATACTCGTCACCCGGAACAAGCAAAACTGCTTCGAGCTATTACAGAAGCAGCGACGACACTTATTTTATTACCCCTTGGGACGGACGTGTTCAAAACAGCAACGCGCAAGTCAAGGCAAAAAGGATTGGTAATTATAATTCTTCTGCTCAATATTCATCATTAACAATCGGAGATTATCAATGGTAAAGCTTTGGCATTCCGAAACAGAGGGGAGCTATCCCTATCGCCCCGATACATTGGGCGAAGGCTGCCCCGTGGATGGTGATGGGAATCGATTGCCGGGATTCGAGTTGATGCCAGACGGCTGGGAACCGCCGCCAATTGTTGCACCCGAACCCGAACCCGTGCCAGATTACGAGTCCTTCTTTGTCTCCATGCGAGAGCAGTGGCGGCAAATCCTCAACCTGACAACAGCCCAGTCGGGTGATGTTTCTGCCCTTCAGATTTGGATCTCTCGTCTACCCGTTGACCCTGCCATGGTGGGGGTCTTTATTGCGGACTGGAACACTGTTGTGTCGGCGTTACCAGCGGGGCATGGGATTGACTTTGGTGGGGTCGTGACGGCGGCGGAGTTCTACAATGTCGCGCTGTTTGCTATGGTTGACCCCACGACGGGACTGCTGCCGACTGAGTGAAAGATAGATTAGTTTATCCTCTGAACAAGATAAAACTAATCGGAATAACTCAGTAAGATACCGGAACTCTTCCCCCTTCAAACCGACTAATATAGAGGGGGAATTGATAGAGTTTATGGACATCCTTGCAATCGGCACGCCGCACCGTTTCTGTTTATTGAATCAGCCCGCTTTGTTGTGGGCTTTTGCATTGGGCAATGTTGCAGTGGCGATCGCGTACATCAGAATCCCCATTGCAATGCTCCGGAGCCGTAGGCAGATCGCTGCATTAGGAAATGAGGCTCAAAGCCTAGCGCGGGGGTTTTGGTCGTTTATCCTGGCCTGCGCTGCTACCCACTTGCTTGAAGCCGTGACGCTCTTCTTTCCGTGGTATCGCCTCTCTGCCATGATGCTGTTTTGCTGCGCGGTGATCAGCGTTTCCGTCTCTATCGACGCACCTAGAATTCTCAACAAAATCCTGAAAAATGCTCCCGCCGATCGCCCCCAATGAGCGAGTCCGAATAGAGAACACCCTCCTAGCGATTCAGCCGTGGGCGGTATTTTTGTGGGGCGCGTCAATCTGGCTGTGGCCTGACAAGGGCTACATCTACAGGGAACTCTTAGACGTAATGCCTGCCGAGACGTGGGGCATGGTGATGACCGGGTTGGGGGCAATGATGTTCTGGTGCTTGTACACTATTAACCTTATTCGGTGGAAGGTTTGTCTCACGGCTGCGGCGTTCCTGTGGGGGTTTATCGCCTTCAACTTTTTTCAGATTGGGACGGCTCCCACTGCTGTGGCGACCTATTCAGTTTTAGCCGCCAATGCCCTCCTGAGCATCTTCGATTTCAAGACCGGGGGACTGACGGCGGTGCGCGTTAGACGGAGGGAAAAGCAATGAAACGGCGGATACGATTAAGTATTTTCGCGGGTATCATGGGAGTGGTATTAATACTCACGATTATGACTTCCTCTGCACTTGCATCTACCCAAGAACAATCTGATTCCTCCTTCCTAGGGAACATTGACCCAGTGTGGGCAGGGGTCATTGCCCTGTTTACCGCTGTCACAACTTACATTCGTAAGCAACAAAAGGACATGGCTGATTATCAGTCGCGGCTTGACGCTCAGGCTTTAGACCGTCAGAACCGGCTAGACAGCCGATTTGATAACTACACCAACGAACTAAAAGACCGGCTAGATTCAATCGAAGAAGAGAATCGAGATATGGTTAAAAAGATTGCCGAGCTTGAAGGACAGATCTCTGTTTTGAAGACTCAGCGCGATGATAAGACTTTGGAAATTGCGACATTGCGGAATCAAGTCTATAAGCTCCAGGAAGAAAACTACAGTCTACGAAAAGAATGATGCTTAAGGCGATCGTCAAAACCACCAAGTCTCTCATCCGTGCCATCTTCCGCGCCTACCGCAAGGGCAAGATAGACCGGGGTGAGATCGCCGTTGTGGCCCGTGATTTGGTAGACCTGATCTTGGACGAACTAGACGAGATGCAGCCCCGCAACAGTTCCGCGTCCGAACTGCTTTCCGATATGCGCTACAGGATTGGGCAGATTCAGGAACGGATGGGGCGGGGGTAGGTGCGATCGCTAGTCAGTGCATGAGCACGGGCTTAACTCATTGAACTGATCAAGATCAGCCCCGAATAAATCCCCCTGACTGGGATCAATAAGGGATTCAATGGGATAAGTCTTGTCGAATGTAGCCCCGGCGAGTTGTTCCATTTTGATCCACCATTCCGCTCTCTCTGGATGGTGTAGGGCTTGGTGTTGGAGTAGGTGTTGGGGTCACTGAACAATCTATTGATTGAGGACCTGTTATGCTTTGAACTATTCCATTTGTTATTTCA
>CAZCWE010000005.1:0-7244 GCA_964502285.1 uncultured Spirulina sp.
TTTGCTATGAGCCTGGGGTTTTAACCCCAGGTGGGGCTTTTGCTATGAGCCTGGGATTTTAACCCCAGGTGGGGCTCAAGTTCCTGGCTCATCGCTCAAACCCGTTAAAACGGGTTCTGGAATTTTTGGTCGCAGTGGGCTTTAGCCTACTTTTGCTATGAGCCTGGGGTTTTAACCCCAGGTGGGGCTTTTGCTATGAGCCTGGGGTTTTAACCCCAGGTGGGGCTGTAGCCAGTTACACAAACGAAACCGCCCGCTCCCTTTACCCTGCGCATTAGGGTACTGAGCGAGAGGGCCGTTGATGGACTATACTCCACAATTTTCAGTCGTTTGGAACAATTTAGGACTCTTTGCCCAAGGCATCGTGCTCACCTTGCACATTGTGGTCGTGGCGATCGCCCTCGGTCTGCCCATTGGGATCGCAGGGGCCCTGGGGCGCACCTCCAAAAATCGCATCTTCAACGGCCTAGCCACCGCCTACGTGGAATTTTTTCGCAATACTCCCTTCCTCATTCAACTGTTCTTTTTCTTCTTTGGCTTACCCAGCATTGGCATTCGGATGTCATCCTGGCAGGCGGCGGTGCTGGCCCTGGCGATTAACTTTGGGGCCTATGCCACCGAGATTATGCGAGCCGGGATCGAAAGCATCGAACACAGCCAAATTGAAGCCGGCATGGCCTTAGGCTTCACCAAAATCCAGATTTTTCGCCATGTCATCTTAGTACCAGCCTTGGGAAAAATTTATCCGGCCCTCGTCAGTCAGATTGTGATTGCAGTATTGTTTAGCAGCGTCGTGTCGCAAATTTCCGCCGAAGAATTGACCTTTGTGGGCAACTTTTTGCAATCTCGAACCTTTCGCAGTTTTGAGATTTATCTCGCCATTTCCCTGATGTACGTGGGATTAGTGTGGGGGATTAAGCTGATTGCCTACGGAATTCAACAAAAATTCTTCGCTTTTACCAAGTACATCCGTTAACGCTTTTTCCGGTTGAATTGTGCAAGAGTTTACCCTAAGCCAAATTTTCGCTAACTTGCTGATCGCCACCCAATGGACGATCGCACTGTCTGCGATCGCCTTCATCGGCGGCGGACTCGTTGGGTTTCTGTTGATGTTGATGCGCATTGCCTCGAACCGACTGGTGCGAGGGATCAGTATCCTGTACATCGAATTTTTTGAAGCCACACCGCTCCTGATGCAGCTTTTTCTCGTCTTTTTCGGCATTTCTGTCCTGTTTGGCATTAACTTTTCGGCCTGGGTAGCGGCGGGCATCGCCCTCACCACCTACACCAGCGCCTACCTGGGGGATATCTGGCGGGGTTCCGTCGAAGCTGTGCCCCTGGGTCAATGGGAAGCCTCCAAAGCCTTGGGCATGAGCTATTTTCAGCAATTTCGCAAGGTGATTTTGCCCCAAGCCGTGCGCCTGTCGATTCCCTCCACGGTGGGGTTTGCCGTGCAGGTGATTAAAGGGACATCCCTCGCCTCGGTGATTGGCTTTGTGGAACTGACGCGATCGGCCTCGTCCATTAGTAATGTGACCTTTGAGCCGTTTTTGGTCTATTCCCTAGCCGCGATCATCTACTTTTGCCTCTGCTTTCCCCTGTCCCTCTGGAGTCGCCGCCTAGAGCGTCAGTTTTCCTACGGTCGCTAGCCTTCGCTGCCGCCGGTCGCATCCCGGTTTAAATCTGTTTTTTTCTGTGAGGATCGTTCATGTTTACCGCAATTTCTCGATTTTTTAGTCATACCCTGGGCTTGTCGCCCCGATGGCGATCGCTACTCATGGCGGTTTTTTTAAGTAGCCTCTTAACCCTAGGGATTGCCTCCTGTTCCGGAGCCTCCATCACCTCCCAAGAAGTAGCCGACACCACCGCCCAAGCCGACACCGCAGCAGGTGACGCAGACGGTGCAGAAAGTGCCGCCCCAGCAGGCAACACCCTCGACAGTGTTTTGAGCGCCGGCGTGATCAAAATCGCCGTCCCTCAAGACAGCCCGCCCTTTGGGTCAGTGGGAACCGACGGCGAACCCCAAGGCTACGACGTGGAAGTCGCCAAACTCATCGCCGCAGACCTAGAAGTAGACCTCGAAGTCATCCCCGTCACCAGCACCAACCGCATTCCCTACCTGCAAACCGGACGAGCAGATCTCGTAATTTCGAGCTTAGGCGCAACCCCCGAACGGGCGAAATCGATCTATTTCTCCTCGACCCCCTACGCTCCCTTCTTCTCTGGGGTCTATGGCCCAGCAGATGCGGACGTATCGGGCTACGACGATCTCGGAAGCTACAGCATTGGCGTGACCCAAGGCTCCCTCGAAGATCTCGAAGTCACCGAAAAAGCCCCCGAAGGCATTGAAATTCGCCGTTTTGAAGATAACAGCATCACGATTTCAGCCCTGCTGAGCGATCAAGTGGATCTCATTGCCGCCGGAAATACGATTGTGGGCAAAGTGATTCAAGACAATCCAGACGCAGGCATCGAGAATAAGTTCGTGATGAAAAACTCTCCCTGTTACATCGGAGTGCGACGCGGCGATCTCGATATGTTGGAATGGGTCAACGTCTTCATCCGCCACAAACGCTTCTCTGGAGATTTCGACAACCTCTCCCAAGAATGGTTTGGCGAACCGCTGCAAATCCCCTCGTTCTAGGGCGCATTTAGCCGCGTTTGCGTCACCCACACGACACCGTAACAACAACATTACCCGCCGGAAACCTTCCAACGGGTAATGTTTGGATGAGAGAGTCAGGAGAACGGCATGACCAACGCACAAATCGCTCAAACCGTTGAAACTTCGTGATAGATTGATCGCTGAAACAACGAAATTACCTTGGAGTGCGTAAGTCCTGAAAGGCAAAACTCTATAGCAATGGACAAGTCAGTTGACGCTCTCCCTCTGTACCGCAGGTCAGAGGGAGATTCCTGCTTCACTGGCTCACGCCTAGATACCCAATCAATCCTGGATATCCCCGGTCAGAACGCCTCTACAGGCTGTTTGTGTAGGATATCCGAGGGCTGAGTGGAGTCGAAGCTCGGCCGCTTATCCTTCGACAGATTCAGGGTGCGCGGGTTGAATGTCCGAGTCTCGTTTCCCCCTACTATTAAACGTGCTATTGAACGTGCTGCGGTTTTGGGCAGTAATGACTGATTTGTAAACTGCAAAAACATTGCATAAAAATTGTCTTGGCTCCCTATACCTACAATAAAAAGTTCAAATTTTATGTTGTGCTGGAACATCGGCAAAAATTTCATCCTAGCTTTATAAAAAGCGGAGAATCACGCCCTCTCTCTTTACTGAATCTTGATAGACCGGGCGGAATTTCATTGCTATTGTTATTTCATTGGCTAAAGTTTAATCAGTTTTGGCTTAACAGTTCTCTAAGTCTACTGTTAGTGAAGGGTGTATCATGTTAACGCGATATTTGCAGGGCTTGTTTGGCGATCGCAAAAATAATCGAGATGAAGGTTTAGCGACCTATGCGTATAATCCCGCATTAGAACCCCAAGAAGACGAATATAACGAAGCCTGGGTGAAGCAATGGCTCAACGCTACAGCAGCCCCCCCCCCCCCCCCCCCCAGCCCCCCCCACTCCAACCCAAAACACTGGGAAACAAGCTCCCACTCCCCCCGGCATTTTCACCGTTCAAGGCTCCGCCCCCGTCACTGTCCAAACCCTCTTTGATGGGCGAGAATTTTCCTTTGAACTGGGTCTATTCAACTGGCGCGGGATGGAACAGTTTGCCCACGATTCTCAAGCGTTTATCCAAGAAGCAGCACGCCGCATTCTGTCCCAATCTGACTTAGGCTATCTGCTCATTGCGGATGAGTTGACCGCACCTACCTTTAACACGCCAACTCCCAACCCTCCAAACGAAGCCCCGACCCTAGCTGAAGGTGAGCAATTCACCCTGATGATGACGCAACGGGGCAAAATTGCTGACTGGGCACAACATGCGGAGCTTGAACCGATCTTTGCGTTTTTGCCCCAGGTTTTAGGCGACATCACCGGAGCGGGTCAAGTGTTGAGCCTGACGACGGGCGCAAACCATCAGCAGGATAATCTGATCGTTACGGTGAGCGGTGCTAGCACGACGGCAACGGCGATCGCCACGCTTTTACCGGATGTGGAAACCTGGCAAGAGACGATTTGGGGGGAGCGGATTAGTGTGCAGCTTTCCATCGGTGACACTGCCGAGAGTGTTGAAACGCTAGATGAGGCGTTGGACGAGGCGATCGCAGGCGACGAAAGCATCAACACCGTTGCAGCACCTGGCCCATCAGGAGACGCGATCGCGCAACAGGTGCAAGACTATCTCAACGCCCTATTAGACCCCAACCCCGTTCAACCGGCTCCAAAGTCTGATTCAGCCCTCACCCCACCTTTAGAGGATCGTGCGACAGATGATTATGCGATCATCCCCCCCGCTGACACTGATCCAAGTCCTGATTTGCGATCGCCTCAACCCGCACCGATCAGCCTTGAACCACCCGCCCCCCCTCAACCCTCAACATCTGAATCTTCAACATCTGAAAACTCCACCCCTGAGCCTTCACCTCCTGAATCTTCAACCCCAACCCCTGAAAGCTCAACCCCAACCCCAACCCCTGAACCCTCAACCCCAAACCCTGAAAGCCCAACCCCTGAGCCTTCACCCTTTGAACCGTCAACCCCAACCCCTGAATCCTCAACCCCAACCCCTGAACCCTCAACCTCTGAACTCCCCCATGGAGTGTTTACCGTCGGCGAAACGGGCCATCTTTCCTTTGACTATCTCTATGACGGTGGCGCTTTTCAGTTTGAGATGGGCTTCTTCAGCCTGGAGGGGATGGATCTGAGTCAATCTCAGACCGCTGAGTTTCAAGCCGAAGCCACGCGGCGTGTTTTGAGTGAGTCTGATTTGGGTCAGACGGTGATCCGCGATCGCACCCAAGGTGCAAAATTTAGCGGCCACCTGCGCGACGACTTCAACGAGGGCGAATATACCGGAACCAAAACCCTCAAACTCCCCCCCGGTCAACAGTTTGGCATCCTACTCACCCCGCGCTACACCATTGCTGATCTACAACAGGGCAAAGGCAAGCCCATCTTTTCCTTCGATCAGCCTGCCATGGTGGACATCACCGGCCAAGGTCACACTTTCGGGTTTGAAGACCTCGACCCCAACGGCGAAAAGTATGACGGCGACTTTAACGATGCCATCTTCAAAATTCACGGCGCGACAGCCACTGCCCCCACCCTCGCCGAGAGCAACTTGACAGGGTGGGATCACAAAGATCAGGCTAAGGAATTCTTCAAACTTCTCGATCAAGATAGCGAGGTGACGACGTACAGCGATCGCTTCTTCAACCCCACCGAAAACTTCCGTCTTATCGGCCGGGCGGATAATCCAGAGTTAGTTAAGAGTGTTGATGTCTGGGTGCGGAACCGTCACAGTGGCGACTGGGAAAAGATTCAGAAGATTACCGACTTTGACGAAGTCGGTCGGTTCAAGTTTGAACAAAACGGCCTCTTTCCACCCGGAAATTATGAAGTCAAAACGATTACACAGTACCAATCCGGGTTAAGCGAAACCAGTGAGACGCGGGACTTTACGGTGTTGTCGTTGCCGGACGGGGAGGAGTTGAGCGATCGCGCCAAGCTCGCTCTCACCCAAACCATCAATCGCAATCATTATCAGTCAGGAACACTGCCGGAACTCAATGACTGGATTGTGAGCATTCATCCAGGAACTTCGGTTCAGGAATTAGCTGCACAGTTTGGCGCAACAGCCACAGCCACAGATGATTTTGGTCGGTATCAATGGTCATTTAGTTTGCTGACTGACCAAGATCGTTTCCGAGTGGCATTAGCAGAAAGTGCGGAGATTGCGTTTGCTTACCCGTTGGTTAATTACGCGATCGAACTCCATTCACTGCCCAACGATGCACAGGTGCAAAACGGTGAGCAGTGGTATGTGCAACCGAGCCATAGTTCAATTAGTGCGGCTTGGGACAAGGCAACGGGTAAAGGAGTCACGATTGGAGTGTTGGATATTGGCTTTGAAACACAAGACGATGCATACGGAACCAGTACCCATGCCGACTTTTTACCCAATTATCAGAGCGGACTGAGTAACGATTTTGATGAGGGCGATGATACGCCGTCACGATTTAACACAGCGATTAAAGCCTGGGAGGGTCGCCTTTCGATTCGGGATACGTTTATTGATTTCACAACAGCGTCAAAACAAGCAATCAATAAGTTTAAAAATCGTTACATGCTGCCCGAGTTTTATACCCATGGTGATCTTGCCCACTTAGCCATCAACGTAGGGCTGGAGCATGATGCAGCCAATGGTCTAGATCTGTACCTAGTTGCCATGGGGAATACGGTTAAAAATGAAACTCGTGTGCAACTCTTCTCTGATGTTGGTGGGGGGTCATTATTACCCTCCATTCAAAATCCCTATGCGGGCAGTGGAATTGCGGATGAAGTCTGGCGGGATGAAAAGATCTGGGCGTTAGAAATTGTTGATAACAACCCAAATGATAATCTCCGAGGCAAGCTGACGCATTTCTCCGTGGAACTGAGCACCGAGAATAACCACGGCACGAATGTTGCGGGAGTGGCGGTTGCTGCGGGGGATAATTCCATTGGCATTGCAGGGGTGGCTTATGAGGCGGATTGGGCTGCCTTGAAGTTCGGGGCTGATGGAATTCGGGATAGTGAGGCACGAGAGGCTCTTGATCGCGACCAAGAGATTGATGTTTATCAAAATAGTTGGGGATTTCGAGATTATTACCTGGCTTCTGATGGGGTTGAGTTGGCGATCGAGGACGGGATTCGCGAGGGTCGGGGTGGCAAGGGCAATATCTATGTGGTTTCAGCGGGTAACAAGGCGGCTGAGGGGAATCGGGCAGACTATGGTGCGTTGGCCAACCATCGGCAAACAATTGCGGTGGGTGCGCTCGGTATGGATGGCCGTGCGATGGACTATTCTGCACCGGGGGCAGCGGTATTGGTGTCGGGGTATGGGGATTCGGCCTCGGTCAATGGCATCACAACGACGAGTTGGTTTAGTGATGATGGCGATGAGACCAATGACTATTCCAGTCACTTTGACGGAACTTCTGCTGCTGCACCCCAGGTTTCTGGAGTGGTAGCGCTCATGTTGGAGGTGAATCCGGAGCTAACCTGGCGGGATGTTCAGACGATCTTGGTGTTGTCTTCATCACGTCCGGCAGCGATGCTTGATGATCCGCTGGCAGA
>CAZCWE010000005.1:7254-30387 GCA_964502285.1 uncultured Spirulina sp.
ACGATTGAGCGGGACGTGGACGGTTACACAATTAGTCACAGTCATCGTCATGGCTATGGGTTGGTGGATGCGGAGCGGGCAGTGACGCTGGCAGAAAGTTGGGTATCCCGTGGGGTTGCGTTGGCGACGGGCGATGCTTATCCAACGACGACAAATGACATTTTGCAATATGACTCCAACTTTGATCCAGTTGCTGAAATAGCTCCCAGTTCAACCATCAAGATCTCGGAAGATTTTCAGGTGGAATCGGTTGAGATTTTGTTTGCGGGTGAGGGGCATCCGGCTTGGGGCGATTTAGAAATCAAGCTGATGTCGCCGGATGGTACGGTCTCGACTTTAACGGCGGCTCATGATGCGTCCTATAAGGTTGCGGATCAGGTTGAGAATCTGTCGTGGTGGTTTTCTTCGATGCGCCATTGGGGGGAAGGCTCTCAAGGAGATTGGCAGTTGTGGGTGGTGGACAAGCGTGATAACCACAAGGTTGGGGAGTTTGTGGAGTGGGAGATTAAGGTGCATGGTACACCTTGGCCAGATGCGGTGAATACACCAACAGCTACCCTCCAAGTCCTCGATGCCACCGCCTCGGAAGATGGCAATGCGGGGCGGATCGCGGTGCAGTTGGATCGCGCCAGCAGTCAGGACACGATGGTGACTTACACGGTTGAGGGCAACGAGGATATCGCACCGTTGACGGATTCGGTCGTTGTCAAGGCGGGTGAGCAGTTTGCGACGTTTGGTATCGCGGCGTTGCATGATTATGCGGCGGAGGGTGAGGAGTCGGTGGTGATTACACTCTCGGAGGGGACGGGGTATGCCTTGGGCAGTGCGATCGCGGGAACGGTGGTGATTGAAGACAGCGCCGAAACGTTCCGCTATGGCCCGTTTGTCTATGAGTTTGGCGGCAAGCAATATCTCTTAAGTCAGCCGGATACATGGCATGGGGCACAGTCGCAGGCGCAGGCGTTGGGCGGCAATTTAGTCAGCATTGGCAACCAAACTGAGAATAATTGGCTCCTCGAAACCTTCCCGAAAAATGCCAAGTTCTGGATCGGCATTACAGACAGCAAGTTCTACAACAAAACCGAGGGTGACTTTGGTTGGGTTGATGGTGAGTCATTAACATTCACTAATTGGCGACCGGGCGAACCCAACAATGGCGGCACTGGCGAGAATTTCGCTGAACTCTACAACTACTCAGATGTATTGGGACTCTGGAATGATACGCCTGCGGAGAATTCAGGGGGCCAGATTCTCAGTGGCCTCATCGAGATTGATCCGGATGATTTGAGTAAGCCGATCGTCAATATGATGGTGACGGATGCTGAGGCGGGGGAAGATGGCAATGCGGGGCAGATTGTGTTTACTCGTGTGGGGGATATTTCCCAGGCGTTGACGGTGGAATATGCCGTTGATGGCAGTGCGAATAATGGCACAGATTACCGGTCGCTTTCGGGTTTTGTGACGTTTGCGCCGGGTCAGTTGGTGGCGACGGTGGGGATTACGCCGCTGGCTGATTTTGAGGATGAGAACTCCGAAAATGTGGTGTTGACGCTCAAGGATACAGGGGCGTATACGTTGGGGCTGCACCGTGAGGGCCAGGTGAGCATTGAGCCTGTGCATCCAGTAAATCAGATTTCGCGCGAGATCATTGGCCGAGAGTTACAGCAGTTTGATAGCTGGAAAGCTGATTTTGACAATGGCGAGTCGCCGGAGAGTTTGCGCCGCCGCATTATTGACATGGCACGGGATAGCCAGGGCATCATCTACCAAATAGAGACCAAAATTAATGAGGCGTATCAGCAGGCGTTAGGACGTAATGCAACGGCTGAGGAAATTGCCGATTGGCGAAGTCAGATTGAGAATGGTAAAACACTTTCGGATGTGAGTCAGTCGTTGGTGGGGGTTGTGGTTCCGATTGACACGCTCAACCCGGTTTACAAGAATCCAGTAACGGGGAATTTCTATTTCTTGACGACTCCCGATACTTGGCTAGGAGCGCAGGAGCAGGCGGAGGCTGCGGGGGGCAATTTAGTCACAATTAATGATTGGAATGAAGAAAGATGGATTGAAAAAAACTTACTAGATCCCGATGTAATTGCTTTATTTGGTTTGAACTACTGGATTGGTCTAAATGATAGTGAGATCTATGGAAATAGAGAAGGTGATTTTCGGTGGGTCAATTCAGAATCGCTTGACTATACTCCTTGGAGCTGGAGTTTTTATAACGATCTAAGTGATGGAAATAACTGGGGTGTTGAAGACAAAGATTTTTCATATGTAGAATTTGCCTTTTTTGCCCCTGGTTGGTACAACACATCGAGTCAACTTTTCAATTCACCTGATACGCCTCTACTCCAAGGCATTGTCGAAATTCCTAGCACTCTCAGCGAGGCTTCATTCGACTGGGCTTGGACATATTTCGGTGAAGACCTCAACCCTGGCGGCAATGCAACCCGCCTCACCGAAACTCCAAATCTCGACAACGCCCGGAACCAATTCCTCGCTAATCTCAGCAGCTACGATGTTCAGGATTTCGAGGGCTTCAACCATGCTGATAAACCCGCAACCCTAGCCATTGGCTCGGAGAATGCCACCCTAGAAGGCGGTGTACCAGTACAAAAGCTCGAAACAGGGACACTGGGCAATCAGGGGGTTTATCCCCTTTCTGGTGATAACTATCTCTTCCACTGGAACGCTTTGAATCAGTTCACACTGACGTTTGAGAATCCTCAAACCGCCTTTGGTTTCTCTGCAACTGATATGGGAGATGCGGGTGAGCAAATGCTCCTAGAAGTGAAATATGCCGACGGTAACACTGAGACAATGAGTGTTCCTCATCAGCTTGGGGGCAACCCTGGCGCGGCAAATTTCTTCGGCTTTGTGGATGCGGACAATCCCTTTCAAGCCATCACTTTCATCGGGACAAAACCAGAAGAAGCAAGCTGGGGCTTGGATGACTTTATTTTGGGTCAGGTTAGCCAAGAAGCACAGAATCGCACGGCGGCAACCCCACCCAACCGCACCTTCCACCAAACCTACCGCGAAAATCAAACCCTCGATCTCGTAGATATTGAAGTGACTGCGCCTAGCAGTGCCGCTGATGTCTTTTTGCAACTGAGCAACCCAGCCGCAGGTGCATTGAGCGTGGGGACTTCTGGGACAGTGACGAGCAGCTACGACGCGGCTACGGGACTCTGGAAGGCCAGCGGTAATGTGGCGGATGTGAACGCGCTGTTGGCAGAAGTTGCGTTTACACCCACAGATGGCTTTACGCAAAATGTGCAGATCAAAACCTTCGTGGTGAGTGGTAGTGCTGAACCGCTGACGGGAACGATTGCCCTCCGAGGTGTAGCAGCTCCCAACATTGCGCCAGAACTAAACACGGTGCAAACCTTCACAGACGCAACCCAATACCAAACCAAGACCATCACCTACGCTGATCTACTCGCGGCTTCGGATGCGACGGATGCGAATGGGGATGCAATCAGTTTCCGGATTGAGGGTGTGGGTGATGGGGTGCTGACCCTCAATGGTGAGGCGGTGACAGTGGGGCAAACGGTGGTGCGCCCTGGCGACGAGTTGCAGTGGGTCTCGAATCTGGCGGGGAATGATGTGTTGGGTTTCCAGGTCAGTGCGGTGGATGCGTTGGGGGCTGCAAGTGAGCGAGTGGATGTGGCGTTTGATATCACAGAGCTTGATTTCACTCCAGTTAAAGTTGCTCAAGAGTTTCAAGTTAACGATTACGTTAACGACGAACAAACTGTTTCGTCCATTTCAACGTTTGATAACGGAGATTTTTTGGTTGTTTGGCAGTCTTGGGGACAAGATGGTAGTAACTGGGGAATATATGGTCAACGATTCACTTCGGATGGACAAAGTATTGGCGATGAATTCCGAGTGAATTCAACTACCGAAGGAATTCAGTTCAATTCTTCTATAAAAGTTCTTTCAGACCAATCCTACATTGTGACTTGGGCATCTGAGGACATCAATAGCTTGGGAGTGTATGGACAAAAGTTTGATAAAGACAATAAGAAAATAGGAGGTGAGTTCCAGATCAACTCTTATACAGACAATTATCAAACTGATCCTCAGATTGCATCTCTAAAAGAAGGGAAGTATGTTGTCGTGTGGACATCTCAAGGACAAGATGGAAGCTTCTCTGGGATTTATGGACAAATATACGATGAAACAAATCAGAGAATTGGAGATGAGTTCCAGGTACATACTACTACTGATTTCTATCAAGGCAATGCATCTATTACTAACTTAGAAGAAGGGTTTGTTGTTACATGGATTTCTCAACAGCCAGATCAGGGCAACAAAACAGATTCAATTTATTTACAGTTTTACGATGTGAACTTCAGTAAGTTTGGCCAGGAATTAGAGATTACGTCTGATTCTCCAGGTTCTGAGTACTATGATTTATCAGTATCTTCCCTAAATAATGGTAATTTTCTTGTGACATACAATCGAGATCTCAATAATAGTCATGGAAGAATATTTGACAGGGACGGAAATCAAATAGGTGAAGAGTTCATTGTCAACTCCACATTGGGAAGTGCCAGAGCAACATCATCTCATAGCTTAGATGATGGCGGTTTTTTGATAACTTGGCAGTCTTGGGAGCAGGATGGTAGTAGCTGGGGAGTGTATGGACAAAGATATAGTTTTGAAGGAGATAAGGTGGGTAATGAATTTCAAATCAACTCACATGTGGAGCGAGGCCAAATGTGGCCTCAAACTGTATCCCTAGGTGGTGGTGAATTTATAGTTACTTGGGATTCTTATGATCAAGATGGTAGTGATGTTGGAATTTTTGCCCAACGCTTCACCCTCCCCGATCTCCCCCACAACCAAACTACCCACTATCGCCCCTCCACTCCATACACCACCCCCACCAACAGCCCCTTCCAAACCGCCAACCTCGACCCTTTTCACATTGAAGACTTCCAAGATAACTTGATCAACGGCCCCGCCCTCACGATCCAAAACCACACCAACGCCAACATCATCAGCGGTGGACTTGCCCAAGAAGATAACCTCATCAACGGGAACAAAGCCCTCCAAGTCAACAACACCGAACTCATCCTCGATTTTGCCCAAGACTTCACCCACGTCGGCCTTGTCATCACCGACATCGACCCCGGCAGCACCGCCACCATCGAAGCCTTCGATCGCCAAGGTGTGAGCCTCGGTCAGAGCGACACCCAAACCTTCAGCAACGCCACCGACGAATTCCTCGGCATCTCCAACAACAAAGGTATCGCCTCCGTGACGATTTCAACCAACGATGCTAATGGCTGGGAGGTGGATCATATTCAATATGGCTAACTCATCCTGGCTGCATAGAAAGTAAACCTTTCCCCAAGGAAAGCAATACCCCCCTTCCGCTGAATCACTAAACCATACCCACCAAAACCGATGTATTCCTGGACAATCACATCCGTCAAGTATCAAGACTTCGCTGGCTTTGAATACGACGAATCCTATGCGAACGGCGATATCAGCTTCGGCAACTCCTCCGGCCTCAAAATTGAAGGCGAATTTCTTTGGTGGAAACAAGTCAAAGAAAACGGATCTACACTTGGCGAAATCTGGGGTGATGCAGACCCCGAAGACCTAGAGCAGTTAAATCTCTTTCGCTTCGATCCTGTCGATCTTCCCAATCTCAAACCCCTCTTCCTGATCATGCCCAAAGTCCAAATCCCCAAAGACGTGCATGACCCCTTCGCTCCTCTAGAAGATTGGGATTTGCAGACCTTTGGCTTTATCCAAGACTACGACCCAGCCTATACCAGCGAGTCTGTTCAATCTCTGATCGCCGAGCATCTCGCCACAGAAGTCGAGCACAAAGAAGAATACACCTACGATGTAGGCAACATCATTAACTCCTCCATTCGTTGTGTTGAAGGTTGCAGACCTAAGGAAGTGCCTGAAGCGTCTCCACTCTTGGGCCTTGCCCTCATTGCCCTAATTGCTACTACCCGCCTCCTCAAAGGCAAAACAGCCGCTTGAGTTCATGAGTCTTTAACTCGGCCACCCTCACAATCCCTCAAACCATGAAAGCTATCGCCTCCACCGTCGGACTCGGTCTGGGTATCCTGTCTGTGATGCCCACTGTCCATGCGATCCCTGATGTTTCTGCTTCCGGAAGTGACACTGTTGTTAACCCCGCAGGCGGCGTTTTTCGCATCGAACAGGGCATCCGAAATGGCGACAACTTATTCCATAGTTTTGAAGCTTTCTCCCCAGAAGACATCAATGTTATTTTTGATAATCCCTTCAATGTCAAACGAATTTTTGGCCGGGTGCTTGGTTCCTCCGAATCCATCATTAATAGCACGATTAGTATTGATGGCAGTTCAGCCGATTTATTCCTAATCAACCCCAACGGCTTCACTTTTGGAAGCAACGCCCGTCTTGACCCCAGCATCAATAGCTTTTCCGCCACCACCGCCACCAGTATCTTGTTTCCCGATGCAGAATTCACCACTCTCAACCCTGATCCTGCTGCCCCCCTCTCTGTCCAAATCCCCACAGCTCTGAAATTTCAACTCGATCAGGGCAGAATTACCATCCAAGGAACCGGACATCACCTAACCGCTAGCTCCGTACAAAACCTAGCTTCTGGCAGCACCATTACCAACACATTAGGTGTCGGAACTGGCCAAACTCTCACCCTCGTTGGCAACGGCGTTGAGTTTCAGGGCGGCAACATCTTTGCCGATGGGGGGCGGATTGAAGTGGGTAGCGTTGGTGCCAACTCCCAAGTCAATATCATCAACGGCTCTGTTCTGGACTATAGACCTGTCCAGACTTTTCAAGACATTCAGCTCACCAATGCCGCATCCATCGATGCTAGTGGAGCAGGCGGAGGCGCAATTCAAGTTCAGGGCAATAATATTAGTCTGAAGGGTGGGTCTAACATCATCGCCATCACTGAAGGGGCTAACCCCGGCCAAGATATTCTGATTTCCGCCACAGGGCAATTGAGTTTGAATGGTTTCTCTGGCTCAATTCCCACAGGCATTACCACCCGTAATGATGGCAACACTAGTGCTTCAACAGGCAGTAGCGGAAACATTACTGTTAATGCGAATCGCGTACTTGTTGATGGTGGCGCTCAAGTTGCAACGGGAACCTTCCGATTAGGCGGACAGGCAGGTGATTTGACTGTTAATGCTGCGACTACCCAACTCAATAGCAACGCTACAACCACAACGTTTGGCCCGAGTGGCCTGCTGAGTCGTGTACGCAGCGCAAGCAATGGAGGCGCGATCGCGCTAAACGGTAAAACACTCCTGATCGAAAACGATGCTCTTATCTCCACACGCACCATTCGCGCTGGCGCATCTGGCTCAATTCGCTTAGAGCTCGACGACCAAATCCAAGTTCAGAATGGTGGACTCATTACTGCTAGCACCCTAATTCGTGGCGGAGAAGGCGGTGATATTTTTTTGAGTAGCGATCGTCTCCGTTTAGACAATTCTCGCATTTTGACAATTACTGATGATGATAGTGTCGGGGCGGCAGGTAATATTACCGCTCAAGTCAATCAACTCCAACTGCTCAATGAAAGTGAAATCTCAACTTCGACATTTACGATGGGTAATGCTGGAGATATTACTATTACTGCCGAAGAGATGCAGCTTACGGACAAAAGTTTAATTGCTAGTCAAGTGGGACAAAGCTTACCTCCCACAACAGGTAATGGTGGCACTATTCAACTTGATACCCAAACTTTAATAATTGAAAGTGGTTCACAAGTTCTTGCCGATACGCGCGATCAAGGCAACAGCGGCAGCATATCTGTTGTCGCCAATGAATCCGTAACTATTCGTGGCACAGGCATCAACTCCCAAGGCAATCCTGTTTTTAGTGGGATTCAAACCCAGGTCAATCCTTCCGCAAGTGGCAATGCGGGCACGACAAGAATAACAACAAAGTTTCTCACATTAGAGAATGGGGGAGCAATTTCCAGTGGAACATCCGGAAGTGGGTCTGGTGGTTCAGTTGACCTTGATGTCGCCGATACTATCATCGTTCAAGGTACAGAAAATGGACTTGTAAGCGGTATTTCAGCCCGTACTCGTGCTGAGCGTGATGCAGGTAATGTGAGCATTACCACAAGCACACTGCAAATTAATGACCAGGGCACAGTTACCGTCGAAAGTCTAGGAACAGGCAACGCGGGTAACCTTACGGTCAACGCTCGCTACATCCGCCTCAACAACAACGCGAGTATCACCGGCTCCACCACCTCTGGGCAAGGGGGCAATTTAACCCTCTCGGCTGACCATATTGTGATGTTATTTGACAGTGAAATTGCGACGACGGCGGGGACGGCGAACCAGCCGGGGGATGGGGGGAATATCACGATCGCTGCTGCGACGGTGACGGGATTGTTTAACAGCGATATTGCGTCCAATTCCTTCCAAGGTCGGGGGGGTCGGATTGTGATTACGGCGCAGGGGATTTTTGGGCTGGAGTTTCGGCTCGTGCGGACGGCGGAGAATGATATTACGGCGATTTCGTTGGTGAATCCAGAACTGAATGGTGAGGTGGTGCTGAATACGCCGGATATTGACCCGACCCAGGCGTTGATTGAAATTCCGGTGGTGGAGTCGCCGGAGGTGGTGGAGCGGGTCTGTACGGTGCGACCGGGGATGGATCAGGCGACGGGTCAGTTTGCGGTGTCGGGCTTGGCGGTTCCGGCGGGGCCGCAGGGGGTTTCGTCGAGTGTTCGTGGGTCTGAGGTGGGGGCGATCGCACCCTTTAGTGGCGCAAACGAACCGATCCGAGCTGCCCTCATCACCGCCACCCCAATCGCGTCCCAACCCACCAGCAATCCTTTGATTGCCCAAGGCTGGGGCATTAATGCCCAAGGACAGGTCGTGTTGACCGCTGAACCCACGGCTGATCCTGTTCAGGGAATGTTGGTGAGTGCGGTGCGCTGTGGCTAAGTTGCAGAGTCAGAGTCTAGGGTTCAGATCGGTGCTGAGGGGAGGATTGCCAGGGCTGCTGGTGGGGGTTTTGGGACTGGTGGGATCAGTTGCGATCGCCTCTGCCCAGACTTCCCCCCCTGTGAATGATCACGATCACGAAGCCCCTCGCCCTCTTCCTCCCAATTTAGACGAGCAACCTGAGCCAGGGTTTAACCGTAACAACGAACCCACCCTAGACCCCACCAGTGTTTGTGACGTGAACACAGCGGTATCGCTCACCACCTTAGCCACCGACATTCCACCCCCCACCCCTGCCGAGCTTGACACGATTCCGAGCACGGCAGCCATCACCGGCTTTCGGTTTTTAGGGAATTCAGCCATCAGTGCGGAGAGTTTGCACGCGCACATTGATCAGCGAGTTGGCGATCAGACCCAATACACCTTTACAGACCTCTTTGAAGTTGTCCAAGACCTAACTCAGGATCTGAATGAGGACGGTTACGTGAATAGTTATGTCACGCTTCCGCCCCAAGTGGTGGGTGATGATGGTGTGGTGACCCTTGTGGTGGTCGAAGGGGGATTGGAGACGATTCAACTGCGGCGGACGAATTCCCGCGATCGGTTGCGAGATGGGTATCTGTGCGATCGCCTCGCCCGCGCCGCCCGACCGTTGAATATTAATCAAATGCTCGATGTGCTGCGCCAGTTGCAACTCAATCCGCTCATTGAGCAGATCAACGCGGAACTGATTCCAGGGTCAGCCCTCCACAGTCATATCCTCACCGTGGAACTCAAAGAAGCCAAAAGCCTGACCCTGCGGGCCGGTTTTGACAATGCCCGACCGCCCAGTGTGGGCACTCAGCGGCAACTGGTGCAAGTCTCGGAGGGTAATCTGTTGGGGATGGGCGATCGCCTCACCGCCATCTTCAGCACCACCGCCGGCAGCACCAGCTTTGACGGCAGCTACACCGTCCCACTCAATGCCCGCGATGGCCAGCTCACCATTTCCATCGGCCAAGGGAACAGCACCGTCATCGAAGCACCATTTGACTATCTTGATTTACGGGGCGACTCCGCCCACTGGGGCTTAACGTGGCGGCAACCCCTCGACCGTTCAGCGGTTCACGAAGTCGCCGTCGATCTCAGCTTGGGCGATCGCTCCTATCTCGGCCTGCGCTCCCAATTCACCCTCGGTCTCGATTGGTTTGCCGCCACCCGCAATGCAACCGATCCAGACTCCCAATTTTTCCATTGGCAAAGTCAAGGGACATGGCTACAACGCTTCCGAAATGAGTCCCAACTCCTAGTACAAAGCGGGCTGCAATGGAGCGATCGCCCCCTCCTCGCCCAAGAACAGTTCAGCCTCGGCGGCTTCGGCACCGTGCGCGGCTACCGTCAAGACATCGTCTCGCGGGACAATGGCGCATTCCTCTCCGCCGAATATCAACATCCGCTCATCGGCACGCTCAACAAACCCGGCGGCAAACTCTGGCTCGCACCGTTTGTGGATTGGGGCATCGCTTGGCAGGATCAGGGGCGAGAAGAACAAGCTTGGCAAACTCTCATCTCCCTCGGTCTTGGCCTCGTCTGGCAGGTTAATCCTGATCTATCAGCACGACTCTATTGGGGTTTTCCCCTCGTGAATGTAGATAGTCGAGACAACACACTACAAGAAAACGGCTTTCATTTTGTCATTCAATCAGAAGTAGATTTTTAAGTCAAACTAGGCTTTGAGGACACAGGATTTTATCGCAAATTTGAGAAAATCCAAGTATCTCTTATTAGTAAAAAACATATTAAAGGGACTACAAACATGCAGATCATACGTTGGCTACTGTTAAGCCTTTTCACAGTATTTTTGGTGATCGGGGGGCGATCGCTCCCGGTTCAGTCCCAAACACCTGACCCATTACCCATCGTTTTACAATTACAACATCAAGCCCTTGAGCAACAGCAAGAGGGTGAAATTTTCGAGGCGATCGCAACCATTCAAGACAGTCTAACACTCCTGAATCCGCCCACAACAACCCATCAAGAACAAGCCCTCGCCAACAGTCTTAACATTCTCGGCGATTTGTACTTTACTCAAAGCCACTTTCAAGCTGCCCTAGAACAATGGGAAACCGCACAACCCGTCTACGATCAAACCCTAGAATGGGCAACCTATCGCCATCGCAACCTCATCAAACAAAGCCAAGCCCAACAGCATCTAGGTCGCTTAACTCAAAGTTGTCAGTTACTCCTCAAAAGCCTCAATCTATCCGATCCCTTAATCTGTGATGCAAAAGGCACAATTGATGATCTTAAAAGTTTGATTAAGCAGTTTAGCCACCCTACAGAACAAGACACAGAAAGCTTATTAGAACTCGCTGATCTTTGGCGTACAGTGGGAAATTTTGATGATGCAAATGAAGTTTTAGAGCTTTTTTCTGAAAAATCTGATCATCCTCAAGTGATTCTGACGCGGGCAAATGTGGCGCGATCGCGCGGTGACCAAGAACGTGCCCAACAAGAAGCAACCCAAGGCATTCAGTTTGACATTGATTTTTGTCCAAGTACAACATCTGAACTTTATCAACAAGCTATCGAAGCTTATCAACGGTTACATAACAATAGTGATGCAAGGGTGCAGTTGCGATCGCACATTTACACCCTGACCACACAACTCCTACAAGGCAATATTGCCGATGCAATTACTATCACCAACTCGCAGGCATTGCAAAATCCTGTAAAACTCGTCACCCCAAAGTCTCACCCTGATGATTTAATGCTACTTCTTCAATATGCTCAATCATTAAATTGTATCGATGTTCAATCAGAACGTCATGAATTACAAGAATTTCAGACACATCAACAAAAACTAAGCGAAACTCAATACACAGAAATTGCGATTAAATTAGTTCAAGAAATCGCAAGCACTGCTCACGATCAAGGCAACAAGCAACTAGAATCTTACGCTCTAGGGTATCAAGGACGCTTTTATGAAAAATCACAGCAACTAGACCAAGCTTTCAATGCGACAGAACAAGCCTTAACCTTAAGTGGTGAACTTCCCCATTTACAGTATCAATGGCTGTGGCAAAAAGCCCGAATTCTCAGACAGCAAAACCAACCCCGCGAAAAGATCCTCCCCATTTATCGCCTCTCCTACAAAATTCTCGAAGGCTTACGAAAAAATTTAGTCACATTCAATCAAGATGTACAGTATGATTTCCGCGATCGCGTCGAGCCATTATATCGAGAATATGTGGATTTGTTGCTACGACCTACGGTTATTCAGAGCAAAATTCAACAAAAAGATTTACAAACAGCACGAGACATTATCGAAGATTTGAAACTAACAGAGCTGAATAATTTTTTTCAAGAAAATTGTGCAGTCTTCCCTCGTGAAGAAATCGAGTCCCTTGCTCAAGATACTGTGATTCTTTATCCCATTTTGCTCAAAGATCGCGTTACAATTCTGGTGAAATATCCTCAGGAACAAGACTTGCGAGAATATCATAGTTCGATTGCAGGAAAGCACATTGAACAATTAATTGAGCAGTTTCGTAATAATCTAGCCCGTCCGGGACAGTTTAGAGCTGTTCAGCGACAGGGAGCAATACTCTATCAAAACATTCTTCAGAACGTGCTCCAAGATATTGAAAATAATCCAGAATTGCAGATCAACACACTTGTTTTCGTCTTAGATACAACCTTACAACAAATTCCGATGGCTGCCCTGTTCGATGGTGAACATTATTTAATTGAACGGTATGCGATCGCGATCGCTCCCGGTTTGCAACTGATTAAACCCCAGACTCAACGATCTAATATTTCCCAAGCCTTTTTTGCCGGGGTTTCTAAGGCTAACAAACAGCGTGCCCCCTTACCGATGGTGGAATATTATCAGAAACTCATTCAAACCGTTTTACCTCAAACGACAGTTGCTCTTAACGAAAAGCTTGATCTTGAAACCTTTGCCCAAGCGGTACGTGAAGAACCAATGCAAGTTTTCCATGTGGCAACCCACGCGGTTTTCAGTTCAAATCCTGAGAAGACATTCATTGCAGTTTGGGATGGTGAAATTAAGGCACAGAAATTAAAGCGTTTGTTTTTACAGCGTGAGGCTCGGCGATCCCCCCCCATTGATTTACTCGTTCTGGCTGCCTGTGAAACGGCTACCAACGACAAGCGAGCAACGCTCGGCCTAGCCGGATTAGCCACTCAGTCCGGCGCACGGAGCACAGTGGCGGCATTGTGGCTGATTGAGGCTAATGCAATACCCGGTGAATTTGCGCGATCGCTCTACGAATACATTCAAGATCCGCAGCTTACCAAAGCTCAAGCCTTCCAGAAAGCCCAGGTTGAGCTGCTACACCGCACTCCCAATAAAACAAAGCAATGGGCCCCCTATGTGCTGGTAGGCAACTGGTCATAATGAGTTGAGCGATTCCGCTTGTAGGAGAATTTGCTGCTGCAATGACTCATTGGCAAACTGAGCAAATCCAAACTGTTCTAGTAAACTTTGCCAAATGCTCTGACCATCAGTATCTGAACGAAGTTTCTGTGACAAATAGAGGGTGTCGAGCCAAATTCCGGCCCTAGCATAGTCGCGAACTTGGTCTACCGTACCCGGAGCAGCAGTCCTAGGAGGTTCAACGATCACGAGTTCGCCCTCAACATAGTCATGAATCGAACCTTGATTGCCGCAGTCAATTTGGAAGTACCAGCGGTGCGCTTCTCCCACGGTGAAGGTTTGTGCGATCGCCACGGGAACCTGAACTGCAATCAGCCCTGCTTCAACATTAGTGGTCGCCGCTTGGGTGTAAACCGGGTTGCCGTCTTGATCATTGAGCAGCAATTCAATTCCCAATTCACCACTGTAGGGAACATGGGCAATAAACACCACATGGTCAGCGGTGGCACGGGTTACCACGGTAGTGATTTCAGTTCCCTCAATGGTCTGTGTCACCTCCGGCACAAATACGGTCAGGGGTTTAAAGTCTTCAGTTTCTTCAACAAAGCACAAACCACCCTGACTACCAGAACCGCGATTACTTGAAGGGGTTCCTGAGTTTTTGGGTGGAACTTGATCGTTAAAAATGATAGGACTTGAGATAGAGCTTTGGGCCCAGGTGTTCTGGATAGCAAGAGGAAAAACTATCCACCCGCTCAAAAAGATAGCGCAATGAAACTGCAAACGGTTTAAGCACAACATGATCAGTAGTTTTGATGATACAAAAGTAAAGTAATATACATTTGAAGAACTCACCTAATATTTTAGGGCAAGCTCGAAATATAGATCGAAATTGAGCTTTTCGGAGTTGAGAAATGAGAATTTGACTGCACTCATATCTGAGTCTTAGTTGTTATTTGAGTGCTGGTTCCAGATTTTTAGTGTGGTTCTGACTGCCAGTACTCTGGCTGGAGCTAGGACTGCCCAAGTTCTGAGGTGGGGTTTGGCTTCTCGGAGGTGGAGTTTGGTCTCTTTGAGGTCTTGGCAATGAAGACGGCTTTCTCTGTGGTGGAGTTTGGTCTCTCGAAGGTGAAGGCTGTTCTCTCTGCGGTTGAGTTGGGGTGTCTACAACATTGGAGTCGGGAACAGGCTCCTGGGCTAAACTGCTATCAGTGATAAATGTCAAAAATACCCAGCCAGCCAGAAAAGCAAGATAATTAAGCTGCCAGCGGTTTAAGTTCGGCATGGTTTTGAGCGATTTAAAACTATAAAATGATAAAAAACTATAAGGGATTGATTTGGTGAGTGTGGGAGCGAGATGCTTTGGCCTCAATATTCAGGATCGGGGCACACCGTAACCATAGTTTAACGCCTGTGTAACTCATCCAGATTACCCCCAACGGTGGCACAACAGGGAGCCACCAAGATTGACTGAAGAGGAAGAGCACTGTTCCCCCTAACCCTGTTGTTAAACCTATTGCTCCCCACCAATATCGTGGCGATCGCGCCGTTTGTAATGCCACCCCTGTCCCCAACATTGCCCAGAACATTATCCATAACAACTCACTTGGGGCATCTAACCAACGGATTTGTAGCTTGCCATCTAGGGTAATACTGAGTAAATAGCTCACAGCTTGAGCATTAAGAAATGTACCAAAAATGGGTTTTCCAAATGGAGTGAGAAACTCCTTGCCATTGTAATCATAGGCAGTGTTACCGATAATTACGATCGGGTCTTGCAAAACTTCTGTAAGCCATTGAGGAATACCATTTTCCAGAAGTTTTTGTAAAGAAATAGTGTAAAAGGAGTTCTCAAAATCACCATCATATTGATAACGTAGCAGCACTTCATCACCTTCATTAGGCAGATCAACATAAGCCCCCCCATCATGATCTATGGTTTTGATAGCAACATCATTAATGATCCAGCTTCCATCTTCATCTGGCTCAACTTCAATGTCATGAATGTTTTGAAGATGATGCAATGCTAATACTGTGCTAAAGGCATGAAATGTACGACAATGTTGTTCATTTTCAGGTGGAAAAGCAGCAAGGTGTATGCGCCGGACGATGGAATCTTCGGGGTCAAGGGTAATGTTACTAAACCCTGATTGTTGGACGGCTAAACCACCTTTAAAAGTTGTGATATTGGGTTCACTGCTGTTGTCAGGATTGTATTTACAAGCTACATGAAAGCGGGAATCCTGAGCGAGCTGATGAGTCAGTTGTGACTCGAAATTGTAGGGGCGATAAATATGCAAACCCAAGGTGCTTGGTTTAACCGGTTCGAGTTGCTCCACAATTTGCAGTAGGGCTTGATCCGCAAGAGAACCTATCCGTTGCATACCTTGATCGTCTTGGTACTTGATGTCGCTCTCATCAATGGTGACGACGAGAATTCTAGGATCACGCTCGACAGTGTTGGGCGTGGTGAGGCGTGTCATCCAGTTGTACAGAGTTAATTCGAGGGGAACAAGCTGCCCGGTTTTGACCAGGAGGGTTGCACTCAGGGTTGAGAGTAGTCCGATTGCTAGGAGTGCGATCGCCTGATGCACCGGTCGAGGGAACGGAGTAGACGGCCGTAGTGTCTTTGAAGGGTCGCTATCGGAACTCGGAGATTTTGGAACAGACTCTAGTTCGTTAATTCGCAAGTCTTGCCAGGTGAGATCGAGGGAGTCGGTTTGTTGGCATAGCACGGGTAGGCCGCTGGCAAAGGGAAAATCTTGCTCTAGGTGCTGGAGACGTTCTTGGGCTTCACGGACTGCGAGGGAGATGGGTTTGGGGTTTTCGAGGTTCGCGAAGGATTCGAGAAAGGCTTCTAGGAATAACTGGGCGGCTGCGTCAGGGATTCGCTCTCGCATGACGATGGTGGCGGGGAGGTTGAGGTCGGCGAGGTCTTCGGCGAGTTTGAGGCCGTCGCAGGAGTTGAAGATGGCGAGTTTTAAGCCTTTGTGAATCGCTTTTTTGAGGGCGTTGCGGAGTTCGCTGATGGTGACGCTGTCGGTTTCGCTCAGGTAGAATTCGCCGACTCCTCTGGGGTTTGTGCTGGAACTATGCCCGGCGAAGAAGAGGATGTCGGCTTCGGCGTGCCAGAGTTTTTCGCCTAGTTCTGCGCAGTTGATGCTGATGAGGGGGTCGAGAGTTTGTCTTTGAGGAGTTCGAGGTCTGCTTGGATGTCGATGCCGGTGCTGTCGCCGAGGATGGGGAGGACGCGGACGAAGGGTTTGAGGTTGTGGAGGGAGATGCTTTGCGATCGCTGCGGAAGACATAACGCTACACCGCCATAGTTATAGCGACTAAATAAACGACAGAAATGCCAGGGGAGCCATTGCAGCGTTGCATGACTCGTCCGAATCAAGAAGCGCACCGGCTGAGACGGGTTTAGATGGCGTAGGACATCTTCGCGGATGGGTTTGAATTCGTCAGAATCTAGCCAGGTTTCGAGGTGTTGGGTGAGATCGGTGCAGGTGTCTCGAATCGAAATATGGGTCGGTTCATTGAGGAATTTCAAGCCGCGAAAACTGGCATAGTTCCTGAAGCATCGCTGTTGATAGCTGTCTCGAAGCTGCTGGCAGATGGTTTGGAGGGTGGGGTTGGGCGGGAGGGTGGCATCGGTTTCGATGCGATCGCTGGCCGTTTGGATTTGGGCGTTGATGCTGAATCCGTGCTGATCGAGATCCCCATTGTTGAAGCGGAGGACGACCTGTTGTACAGAATCAAACATGAGGTTTTGCTCCCTAGACCGTGAACAGTTCACTGACTTGCTGCCCGTTGAGGCTGACTTGAACGCCAAACTGATCGTTTGGGGCGGCGGTGAAGGCAATTTGCAAACGTTGGGTGTGTTGGCGCGATCGCTCCTCTCGAAACACTGTCCCGGCTGGATCGGTAATGACGAGTTGCAAATCGACCGGCAAATTCTCATCATCACGGGCGGAACAGACCCGCACTTGAATGTTCGTCTCCTCTCCGTCTGGCAATAAGGTTAGCACCAATAGAATCGGGGTTTCAGCCAAGCGCAGCCCCAAGTCGAGAATTTTGCCGCGCCGCACACCGGCATGGGGATGCGTGGGGTCAATTTTGCCCAGACTGACGGCGGCGTGACGACGTAACTCGATGTCTGGGGCGGTGTGTTGGAGGCTGGCGAGGGCGGCGATCGCATCCCCATCCCCTTGGCCAATCTGCCCCAAGAGATAGATGGCGGCGAGTTGGGTTTCTTTGTCTAGCGACGTGTTAAGCACCTCCAATACGCCCGGAACCGCGTCCGGAAATCGAGTCGCCGCATTGCGGCGATAGTTTCCCCCAAAACGATAGGCCAGGGTGGGTTGAGTGCTCTGCAAACTCGTGGCGATCGCCTCTAAGGTTTGCCAGCTTTGCTCAACGGCTTGCTTCACCTTCGCTTCAAAATGTCCGAACCATTGCCGGAGAGCAGTACTCGGTATTGTGAGTCCAGCCGCTGTCATCCGGGCTTGATAAAACTGCGATCGCCATTTTTGCTGGGCAAACAGTGGCCCCCATTGCTCAAACGGCAAACATAAACGCGGCTCAGGCTGGTGAATACAGGTTTGTAATAGTGCAGCTTGCACGTCTGGTAAAAATCGGGGTGTCACCGCAATGGGAGCCCGACGCTGACCCAGTAACCGTTGGGCAAACAGCAGTAGCGTCAGGTCGGGAACCAATGCCTCCCTTGGAATTTCGTAGGCGCGGGTGATCGGATCAAGCTGACCCTGGTTCCGAATCGCTTGGTGGGTGGTATACCCCGTTACGATTAACCAACTTTCATCAGAGTCCATATCGAGTTCTACATGGAGATAATAGTCACCGGCAAACACAGGCACATCAACCCATTCTCTGGGCACAGTCAATGTGTTTTCGCCCGGAGTTTCGGTGGCCAGCAACACCAGCCGGATCTCCCCCCAATCGAGGGCAGCCCCCGCCGTCCCCTCCCAAAATGCCGCCCGTTGCTCTGGGGGTAGCCAGGGGCTAATATCCTGTTGGCCATGGGATTGTAGCCATTGGCACAGGGTGACCAGAGCCACATGATGACGATAGGCTCTCCACGCCGCTGCGGCATGGGACTGTTGCGTGAGCATCGTCTCAGCCTGGGCGATCGCCAGCGGTGGAATCTCCAAAATCAGCGGTTCGGGTTGAGAAGTCATGGGGTGTTGAAGTTGAAGCATTCTGATCTCCTTGATATCACATAGACAATTAGACGAGTCCAAGGGCATCACCCATTCTCCTGCCGAATTTTTTGTTCCCAAAGCTCAAGCACAGACTGCATTTTTTTGCGCATCCCATTGCTTAAATAGCTTGGCGTAAACACCAGTTCAAATTCCTGTTGCAACCAGTGGCTTAAAACAATAGTTATTTCTGTCATTAGTTCGTCAGCATAACGGTGCGTTAAGCTCGGCTTAATAAGAGTTGAGTAGATCCAGTCCTGATAATAAATTCTTAGGAGTGGATCTAGTTTTTTATGCTGTGCTTTCGCGATTTTTTGAAAGGCAGGATGAGTCTCATCGGTGGGTAGGCGATCGCTCAACTCTTCGCGTATTTCCTGGGAGAACTCATCTAAGCAGTTTAAAAAAAGCTCCATTTTAAAGACTTGCAGGCGGCGGCTAAGGGTGCATTGGGTCACCCGCTGATGATTAGAGATCAGAATTTTTTCCACCCCCGACTGCCCGATATTGAATCCATACCCAATCGACATCACATCCCACAGCGTTAACTGACTCGGACTCAGGGGGTCTAACTGTTGAGCTTGGTGTTGTTTTTCAAGGTCGTCTAGACTCTGGGCAACCCGCTGCCAAATGCGATGTTGCTGAACTTTATACTGAGTTACTTCGACCTGGATATCCTGTTCTTTTAAGGCTAACTTTTCCGCCCGATGTTGCACATCCCACACCCTGTCCCCTTCGGAATCAGATTGCCCATTCCCCCAAAACTCCACCGCCCCTAGTTGATCTTCAAAATGCACCCCAAACTTTTGGCGCAGCCAGTCCCGACCGACTCGATAGCAGATTTTATTGATATAGCTTTTCGTTGTGTATTGGGGGTCAAAGTCTTTGAGGGAAATTTGAGCTTTTTCAAGGTTTGTAAATGGGGTTGCGATCGCATCAAATAAATCCGTCCAAGCATAAGCCCCCTGGGGGCACTTTGTTTTGAACCACCACCGCTTCGCCAAATAATAAAAATCAACCTGATAAAAACAGAATAAATGTCGTAAAGCTTGGGACTGTTTCGCAATAGGAGTTGTTGTTGAAGTTACCTGCTGAATAAAATAAATCAGCCACTCTACCCGGCCATAGTGCGGATATTGAGCACTCAAGTTCACCATGTTTCGCTGAAGCTGTGGTTCTACACCCCATTGACTAACGGTGCAGTTTTTTTGATCAACAAAGAACAAACACTCTGAAAACTGAGCAACAAAATTCCCTTGACGCTTAGGGGGTGGCCAAGGAAGCTCACGATCATGGCTCACAGGCATTTAAACTCCGTATAAACTGGAACACTACATTGAATCCCAAGGGATTTTCCAGCCTCATTCCCCGACCCTATCCCGTCTCATCTTCGGTCTCGCGTTTTCGGTTGACCCTTCTCGGTCGAATAACACAGGTTGCTGCCCAAGAAATGAGGCTACCGCTTTATTATCTAGGGCCAGCCCTCAATTTTATGCGGATGGCCACCGAAGGCATTGTCTGCGTGGGAAAAACTGCACAGGATCACAAGATCTGTGGCAACGATGTCCCCAGCGGGCGATCGCAACCCTGCACCGTCGCGCCGCTGCGATTGGAGGTGCGGGAGGTTTGCTTAGGCGATCGCAACCTGGCCCCGAAGCGACTCTAAATCCAGCGCGGCCAGTTGAGGGTAGGGATCGGCCACCATCCCCCTTGCGTCGAGATAGCGAGTGTTTGCACCGGGGCAGAGGTATTGGAGGGTTGCCGGGGTGAAGCGATCGCGCAACTTGGCCACGCTGGCCAACTGGCGGAACCAATGGAAGGTTTTCGGGCGACGCAGCGGCCCGATCTGATCCACAGCCACGGGGAGGAGATGCCGCCCGGTGAACAAAACCCCGCCATACTGCGCGAAATAGAGACAACTGGAGCCGGGAGAATAGCCCGGAGTCCAAAGGGCGAGCAGATCAGGAGAAAGGCGATAGTCATCCTGAAAAGGGGTGATCGAACGTTCCGGAATCAAGTACGCCTCTTGCTCTTGGATGACCACAGAACAGTGAAACCGTTGTTGGATCTGACCTAACGAAGGGGCGATCGCATCGCGATGGGTGATGAACACCGCCGCCACACCGCCCCGCGCCGTTAAAAACTGCTCCAGTTCCTCCGTCCACAGCGGGCAGTCTACAATAATATTCTGGCCGCTATTTTCTACAATGAAATAGGCCGCACTCCCCACAGTCTTGGGATCAACCGGTAGGGTAAAGATATCCGGCAACACCGCGTTCGGTGTGAGCGCATTCACCGGGTGATCAGGAGTGTTGTGGTGTCCCGACAACGGTTGCATAGACTCTCCTAGTAATGATTTAGATACTGTATGGAAATTGTGGAAGTACTTCTGCTCCTTGTGTTGGGCATTATTAGTTACCTTATCGTGAAGCGCACCGTCGTGCAGCTTACCAATACCCCCGTTTGGCTGCTGTGGGCGACCTTGATGGCCCCGCCGGTTTGCCTCTCCCTGTGGATGGTGGTGATGGGAGAAGATGAGCCGTTACCCTTGGCGATCGCGCTCTTGCCCTTTGTGGTTTGTACGATCCTCTATTGGTGGTTGATTCAGCGGGGTCGGAAAGTTCCCCCCAACGGGTCAACTCAGAACGGGGAAGCCGCCGCCCAGGATACAGCCTCGCCCCTGGCTAAACTCGCCGCGATTAAGGACCCCAACCCGTTAACGGCCGAGGAAGAAAAGAATTTGCGCACCTGTTTCCCCTGGGGGGTGTATTACCTCCAGGCGGTGGACTATCGCCCCCAAGCGATTCTCTGTCGGGGCCGATTGACCACCAATCCGGAGGTGGCCTATCGGACGGTGCGGGATAATGTGGAATCAACCTTTGGCGATCGCTTCCTCCTCGTCTTCCAAGAAGGCCAACCCAATAAACCCTTCTTCGCCCTCGTTCCCAACCCCTGGAACAAAACCCAAACTCAACGCCACGCCGAACCCTTAAAACGGCCGCTCCTCGCCGCTGCGCTGCTGTTGATCACCCTGTTTACCACCACCGTGGTGGGCATGGACTTCGCCAGCATCAGCCCCGACCAATTCCAAGCCGATCCCAGCCTGCTGCTCCAAGGCCTCGCCTACAGTGTGCCACTGCTGTTGATCCTGTCGGTGCATGAATTCAGCCACTACGCCGCCTCGGTGCATTATCACGTCCGGACGACACTGCCCTACTTCATCCCGATGCCCTTTTTCCTGGGCACGTTTGGGGCGTTTATTCAGACGCGATCGCCCATGCCCCACCGTCGCGCCCTCTTTGACATTGCCTTCGCGGGGCCCATCGGCGGCTTCATCATCGCCCTGCCGCTGCTGATCTGGGGGCTGCACCTCTCGACCCCCGTTCCCCTCGAAGACACCTCCAGCCTGCTGAACTTCAAATCTCTCGATCCGCGCTTCTCCTTCTTTATGGGCGTGTTGAGTCGGCTCACCCTCGGCAGTCAATTCACCTCAGAGATGGCGATCCAACTCCATCCCATCGCCGTCGCCGGTTATTTAGGGGTGATTATCACCGCCCTCAATCTGATGCCCGTGGGCCAACTCGACGGCGGCCACATCGTCCATGCCATGTTTGGGCAACGGATGGCGATGGGGATTGGGCAAGTGGCGCGGTTGATCATGTTGGTGCTGGGGTTTGTGCGCTCAGAATTTATCATCTGGGCGGTGTTCTTGCTCTTTATGCCCAACATGGACGAGCCTGCCCTCAATGATGTAACGGAGTTAAACCAAGTCCGGGACGGTTTGGGGTTAGCGTCGCTGACGTTGTTGGTGTTGATTCTGCTGCCGTTGCCCGCTACGGTGGCGCAATGGTTACAGATTTAAACATTGTGGACAGGCGCGATCGCAATACAACACACTTCAACGTCCCAAGGTTTTAGGAGTGAGCAAGGCTCACCCTCCGAGACGAAACACATTCACACCACTTGACGCGAACACCATCATGTTTTCACGCTGGGCAGACCGTGGGCAAAATGCCCACACACCAAAACCGTCTTCATCCTCTCCTTTGCACCTGATTCTCTATGGCAAACCCGGTTGTCATCTGTGCGAAGATCTTCAGGAGAAACTTGAACAAATTGACACGTTTCCGGTGGAATTGGAGGTGCGGGACATCACCACAAACCCCGATTGGTTTGCCGAATATGAATACACGATTCCTGTGTTGACCTATCGCCAGGGCGACGCAGAAATCCCGATTCCGCGCCTTTCGCCCCGTGCGTCGGTGCAACAGGTGGCGCAAATGCTCCAAAAGTCTGTAAAACTATGAAAAATCTTTAAAGTCGGCCTTGCCCAATTTTGGATAGGTTGCGATCGCTGTTTACGCCGTGAGGAGTGCCGCCAATGAAATTACGTGAATTGCTCAGTCAAGTGCCGGGGTTGGATTTGCCCAGCCATGCCGCCCTCGATCAAGAAGTGAAAGGACTTGCGACGAATTCCCACGCTTGCCAGGCGGGGGATTTGTTTATTGGGATGCCCGGAACGCGGGTCGATGGGGGTGAGTTTTGGAGTGGCGCGATCGCATCGGGTGCGATC
>CAZCWE010000006.1:0-21448 GCA_964502285.1 uncultured Spirulina sp.
TTCTTAGGAAGCCCCCACTGTACCTGTACTCAGGTCAGTGGGGGGAGGATGTCACTGCATGTGCTGGGCGATGAAATTGGTATAGACCTCCCCCGTGAGGAAGGCGGGAGTGGTGAGGATGCGCTCGTGGAAACTAATCGTGGTGGGAATGCCGGTGATGGCGCATTCCCGTAGGGCTCGCCGCATCCGGGTAATGGCAGTGGCGCGATCGGGGCCCCAGACGATTAATTTACCAATCAGGGAGTCGTAATAGGGCGGGATTTCGTAATCGGTATAAACGTGGGAATCCATGCGCACACCGGGGCCGCCGGGGGGAAGGTAGGCGGTGATTCGGCCCGGATGGGGGCGAAAGTTATGGGCAGGATCTTCGGCGTTGATCCGACATTCGATCGCATGGCCCTTGAGTTGCACATCGGCTTGGGAAAAGGTGAGGCGATCGCCCTGGGCAATGCGAATCTGCTCGGTGATCAAGTCCAACCCGGTCACCATTTCCGTCACAGGATGCTCCACCTGAATCCGGGTGTTCATCTCCATAAAATAGAATTCCCCCGTTTTATCGAGGAGGAATTCCACTGTGCCAGCCCCGACATAATCGATGGATTTTGCCGCTTTCACTGCCGCATCCCCCATTCTTTTACGGAGTTTCGGGGTCAAAATCGCGCTGGGCGCTTCTTCGAGGAGTTTTTGGTGACGGCGTTGAATGGAGCAATCCCGTTCGCCGAGGTGGACAACGTTGCCGTAACTGTCGGCAAGGATTTGAAATTCGATATGGCGCGGCGCTTCGAGGAATTTTTCCAGATATACCCCAGCATTGCCAAAGGCGGCTTCGGCTTCCCCTTGGGCGGCGCGGAACATTTTCAACAGTTCGCTTTCGTCCCGCACGAGGCGCATCCCTCGACCGCCGCCGCCCGCCGTGGCTTTGAGAATGACGGGATAGCCAATTTTTCCGGCAATTTGGATCGCTTGCTGTTCATCACTCAGCAGGCCATCACTCCCCGGCAGTGTCGGAACCCCAGCCCGCTGCATCGTCTCTTTTGCGGTGGACTTGTCCCCCATCGACATCATGGCCGCTGGAGTGGGGCCAATGAAGGCGATGTGATGATCGGCGCAAATTTCGGCAAAGCGGGCATTTTCAGCCAGGAACCCATAGCCGGGATGAATCGCTGTGGCGTTGCGAGTCAGGGCGGCGGCGATGATGTTGGGAATGTTGAGGTAGCTTTTGCTGCTGGGGGGTTGGCCAATGCAGACGCTTTCGTCCGCGAGTTGGACATGGAGGGCGTGTTCGTCAATGGTGGAATGGACGGCCACAGTGGCGATCCCCAGTTCTTGACAACTGCGGAGAATACGAAGGGCGATTTCACCCCGATTGGCAATGAGGACTTTAGAAAACTGCATTCGGTTACACAGCAATGGCTCTCGGTCGTGCAATCCACTATACAGTTTTTAGGCTCGTCTGCCCTAGTCTTCGGGGTCGCGGTGCTGTTGGGCGAGTTCAGAGGGGGGGCGATCGCTACTCCAGGCCCACCAGGCTTGCTCACATTCGCAATGATAAAACTCTTGCCATTTGCGCCGATAGTCTTCGCTCACCACCGGAGCGCGACGATTGAGCCAGACCCGTTGGGCTTGGTGTGGAGATGCACCGCAGCGGGGACAGTGAAAATTCAAGGCGTGGAGGGCCGGTTCTGTCCAGGCGGGGGGGAGAGGCTCGAACGCTTCCATGCAAATATTTGTTAAAGGTGAAGATGCCTTCAGCTTATCAAAATATTGACGAACCCCGACGCAAAGGGATCAACACCGCACGACTCACGGCAACACCATCCGCTCCATCAGCAACTCTCGCACGACGTTTAACGCTCCGCTCCCCCATGACGCGATCGCCTCGGGCGAATCTGTACAATCTTCACACTCTCCTCCTCATCGTCAACCGCTAAAGCTTGTCCCTTCCGTTCAATTTGACGTAGATATTGCTTCAACTCATTCGCCATATAATTGTGGCTTAAGCGATTCAACGCATCTACATCATCTGTCGTTGTTACCTTATGAGCTAATACTAAATCACATTGAGAAAGCAATTCCTTATCAATTGCGGAAGGCTGCTGCGTCGCAACAATTAAAGATAACCCTGGTTGACGACCTTCTTTAACCCATTGAATGAGCGACTCCTTCGCCAAAGACGTTCGACCTGATGGAACAAACTCCTGAGCCTCATCAATTGCAATCCAAACTTTAGGAATATCCGTTGTAATTCCCAATTCTTCTTGCAATCGTGCCTGGCTACGCCTACGAAATAAATCCTGCGTCAAAATCAAAACCACAAGATTACGCAATCCTAACCGTGATGAACCTAGAACCCCCACATCAATGACATTAATCGAATTCAGATCAAACACTTCATTGATTTCTTGATAAGAATCCGAAAAAATATCCCATTCATCGAGTGCCACTTCCAGACGTGCCAGTAAAGCCTCAGTAGTCGTTTCCTTAATTCGACTCGATTTTTTTACTTTTTCAATCACATCATCAAGCGTAAAGTGAACTCCTTCTTGATGTCGCAACTGGCTCACACTACGATACAACGCCAACCCCATCGGTTCAGTTAACGAAAGATTAAACAAACCCAGCCATGTTTCTGGACTTAAATCACCAGGGTTAATCCGAAAAGATTCAACCTGAACCCCTTGATATTTCAGCGCATCAATCATCTGATTTCCATAGCGCTTAATTGGATCACCCGGAATCAACAACCGCACAGCAATTCCCTGTGGGCTTAAATTCCATTGATAAAGTTCATCAGCTTGACCATCATTCGGCCGTGACATCGTATAAAAATTTCTGAGAGGATCAATGACAATCACGAGAGAATCTCTTTGGTTATACAGTTCCTCCAAAAAAACTCCCATTGTGTATGATTTTCCACTCCCTCGCTTTCCACAAATTAAAATCGCTCGCGACCGATCACTTTCAACATAAATTGGTTCATTTGTTTGAAAATCTTGACCCAAAAAAATCATATCTTTATTCTTGATTAATAGAAATTTTTACAAGTGGAACAATACTCTCTTCAAAAGAGAGTCCACCATGCACACCCCACTCATTGCTTTTTAATTTTCGTGCAACATATGGATAAACTAATGCACTAAAAAGAGAACCATTTTCCGAAAAACATTTTACTTTTTGACTAGAATGTTGATGATCTAAATAACGGGGATGATAGTTTTTCTTGCCAAAGTCAAACATTTGAAAGTCCGCACTATTTTGCCATAATATTCCGTGATCACTCGTTAGATAAATTTGTGCCGAAATTTGTTTACGTTCAACCAAATCAACTAGTGCTTGACAATCACTATAGAGTTTTTTCACATAGGATTGAGGGTCTGGACAATCACGATGTTGATGACAGATTCCATCCAAGCCTTGCCGAATGATTTGAACATAAGTACTGCGTAATTCTAGTGCCTGTAAATCAGTTAAAATCTCATTAAATGAACGTATTTTTTTGACATTTCCACCAAAACCGTCAAATAAGGAATTAGTTAGTGTATTGTTATTACGTTCCCAATAGGAAAAACCATAAGCTTGATCGACTACTAGCTGATGAATTAGTGTCGGTTGACCCACAATGCGACTCATCCCATTTTTTGTATTTGAGATTCCATCTACAATCACAGGCTGTATATCTAAACCCATTGGACAATATTGGCGAAAATCAGACCAAGACAAACCATCAATGAGCACTAAAATAATACAATCTTGATGACTTGAGTGATTCACAATATATTCAGAAATATCAGACTGCTTTAAAAGACTGGAACAAACCCAATCCCACTGATCCGATAAAATATTGTTGAGATCTGGTGTCAATGGGTCATGGTCAATTTCAACTGCTAGTAGACGTGAAGCATAGTGTGGCTGCCAATCCAAGGTCAATAAATAAGGATATTGAGTGACAGAAAGGTTATCACCAAATTCATCAAGGGAATCTATGAGTTGCTGGGTAGAGGGAAAAACTATGAGGGATTTTTGAGACAAAAAAGCAACAGATAACGGATGCATTTTTGCCATGACAGGAACACGACCAAGACGCTCATTCAACTCATTAATTGTAAGCTTGGGTGGATGACTCATGATGACAGTTCTGAATCGTTTAAGAACGCAAAAATATTTTAGATTCGATATACCCTTTAGAATATAGAGACTGGATCATTACCCATAAATCTCGCGGGTTGTCAACCCGGCCTTGCAATTGACTAATGCTCATCCCATTTTCAATATGTTTTAAAAAATCTTGTTCTGGTTCTGTCAGTTCATTTTTTTTGAATTGTCGTTTTCGATACTCTGTCTGTAATGCCTGAATATCATCATGAAATAACTTTAATGCTTGGATGATGCCATCAAGCTGAGTTTTATGATCAAGATTTTCACTTACTTTTTTTTGCTGGTCAAGAAAAACCTTTTGTTTTTCTTGAATATCTTGCAAAAGATCTTGCACATCTGCATTGCCTTCTTGACTCAAAAATCTTAAATTGTTGTGCAAATCTTCTGATTGCTTGTACTCTTCATCACACCAATCAATAATTTTTTTCTGAACAACGGTACGCAGTGTTTCATATGATCCCTGTTCATCTTCATTATCAAATCGACAGAGAGATCTTAGATGACGATCACTCGATAAAATCATCCCTAAACTTGACTCATGATTTGTGAGAGCCTGGTCAAACTGCTGACGTCGCAAGGACTCTTCTTGTTTGACAGTTACCTCAATTTGCTTCAACGGCACGACTAATTTCTCATACTCACGAAAGCTCGAAGTTTGGTATTGATCAAAGTGGGTAATGACCCGATCCAAAAAGTCATCATATTCCTGTAATTTTTTATGATCATTAGAAATACGTTCCCGAAGCTGACTTGCTTGCGTGATTATAATCCGCCATTCTTCCAGACCTTGAATCAGAGGATTCAAGTTATCTTTATTCTTTTTGAGTTCTTGAAATTTTTGTTGCGAACTTTGAACCGTCGCTTTCAATTGATATAAATCTGATTCCTCAATGCGTAACGTTGTCGAGTAGTTTTGACACTCTCGCTCCAAGCGATTAACACTTCGGGCTAATCCTTTGCGGTAATCATTTAAACGCAGTTCTAATCCACTCGATCCTTCTAGTGATTGATTGACTTTACTCGAAATAAGATCCCTGGGAAGACCTCTAATTTGTTCTTTTAAACGATTAACTTCTTCTTTTAATCCTGATAGTTTTGCACTTTTAAAACCACTTAATTGATCACGACAACTCTTTATCTTTCGGCTTGTTTGATCCAGAATAACTTCGTCTTCTTTTGCATCAAGTAATTGCTGTTGTGATAGTTTCAAGTCTTGCATTAAACTTATCAAAACTTGATCGTTAAATATATTCTGAAGCTTAGTGATAGCATCCAAAAGAGTAGATAAATCTTCTGATAAATTATTTGAATTAAGTTCTGTAGTGGCTTGATAGATTAGTCCACGAACTTTATCTTGTTCTATATAGTTGCGCAACTTTAACCAATCAAGGGCTGTATCAAATTCTTCTTCTAAATATCCACGTAATTCAGCACGTTTCCATAGTTCTTGATAACTCATGGATTTCACTTCAAGATCTTGATAACCATGATGATTTTCAGGTGTATAGATTTCGCCTGTCGTTGCAATTTCTTGCTTAATATAATCTTCTAAAGGATGTGACAAAAAGCGTATTTGTGATTCTTCATCCTTACCACTCGCAATTTTAATATCACTAATGAGTTCATATTGCTTGAAGTTTGAGAGCAAGTTATTTAATCCTGAGCCAGATATATTAAAAGCTTTTTCAAATTCTTTTTTTGGCTGTGTAAACAGTTGACAACCGCGACGTTCAGCCAGAGAAATACTACCCAGTACACTTTTATATTTAACCAGTGTTGAATTAATATGATTATTGAAAGACTTATAGTGAGGAAAGCGTATTTTCATTTGAGTAATAAATATTGACTCAATCAACTTGCCTTCTGTACCTTGAATATTAGTTAGTCCTTCAACTAGCCAATTTAATTCATCTATCACTGGAAATAGCAGTTGTAATGCATATTGATGGCATTCTTTACGGTGTTGAATTAAGCGTTCACGATCAGATTGACTGACTTCAGGATGTTGTTTTAGCCATTGTTGAATAAATTGGGAAAGATTCAATAATGTGCAAGCTGAACATTGTTCTGGCGCGATCACTTTCTTAAGTAATCCAAATGCATTTGGGTAGTCCTTTGCAAAACTTCGTCCGAGTTGAAGGTGAAAATCGACTTGGCCTGTACCTGCAATAGCGGTAATTTTTTGGGTGGGTTGCGTGGACTTGAGATTATCTTGATGATCATAGGCAAGGTAAAAACGCCAATCAAGGTGTGTTGGTTCAGAGATTTTTAACTGCATGAGTTTGGAATCTACTGTACCCACTGCAACGGATAATTTTCGATAGGGAAATTCGTTCGTCAAATTATCTGGAGAACCTCGCAAAATTGTGTAGAAGCCGCCTAAGTCTTCTTTCCAATTACTGGGCCAAGTCCAGTTTCCCCGTTGGCCTTTAGCCGAAGGAGGTAGAATTATTTTCAAAATTTCTTGCCGAAATACTTGATTTGCAACCTGGCTTTTTTTCTGTACCCCCCACTGAGTAAACCAACGTTGACGAAAGCGATTCAGAATTTCATCGAGTAGTGTTGGTGCAGAGGACGTTTCTAGGAGTTTTGCTAAGGCATAGCGATCGCTTGAAGTTTCGGTGATAAAGTCACCATATAAATTCCCCTTTTCAGCCAGTTCTTTGAGACTATCCAAAAGTCCAAATTCTTGAGCGGTTTTTGTTGTAACACCATTGGGAAAAATCGCGAGAAGTTGGGCTACTTTTTCTCCATCAGAATGGGCTTGGACGAGAGGCTGCTGCATCAGTTTCTGAAAAGATTCACGGATACGGTGCTGTTCTGTACCGTAAAGCTGGACAATAGTGTTCAGATAGTCATGACTTAGATCCAACGGTGTATAGGGCTTCTGCTGATCATGAGCAAAATGAATTAAACGTTTAAAGACTTCCACAACTGCGCGTGGGCCATTACTTAAATCCTTGCGATCGCACAGTTGTCCTAAGCTTTCAAGGGTGGCTGGATGAACTAAGTTGTTTTGGTTATAAGACGTATCTAAAAAACCGTCGCACAAAAAATCCCACAGTTGTTGTGGAAAGTGATGATCATAGGCTTCATCAAGACGCAGATAAACATGTTGTTCTTTCATGCGATGAATGATGTCAGCAGACTGTTCTTCAATTGCCGATTCTGTAGGATTTGTGGGCATACTTAACAGGAAAGAGACTGGGACATTACTTAATCCTCTCATTCCTTTAATAAGATCACTCAATAGTTGTATTCTTTGATCTGACTCTCCTCGCTGACGAAGAAATTCTTGGCTTTCATCTGCAAAAATAGCTAAACCAGAAAAACCAGCTTCTTGAATCAGAGGAATTGTTTCGCGCCAAAACTCTAATATAGTGTCTGTGCTTACGGAATCTGTGCCTAAGTCTTGAACAATACTTTTAGCTTTAGATTCAGAAATATTATGCTTGGTGGCGATCTCTGATGCTTTTTTCTCTTTTGACTTTTGGCTGTGACGAGTATAAGATTCCTCTAGCTGAGGAAGTAGTTTTGGTTCTGAATGCTCTAATGTGTAGCGCATCCAACCGTAACTCACGATTAAAAGATCTCTGATTTCTTTGAATTTGAAGGGAGGAACTGCGGCAATTTTTTTGGCACGACAACAATGCCATAAGTACACTAAGGTTGCTGTTTTTCCATACCCAAAGTTTGCACTTAAATAGCCATTTACAACTTTCGTTTCAGAACGCAATATTTTGATCAGGCGATCTTTGATTTGAGTTACTTTTTCTCGACAATAATAGGTTCTGGCATAAATTTCATACTGATTGGCAACATTGCTTGGTTCATTGAGGATTTGGATTGGGTTGACCGTATCAACAATTGCTTTAATAGCATCGAGTTGTTCAAGAAGTTTACGCATAATTACATCACTAGACTAGGTGGGGACGTAGGGCAAAATTTTGAAGTGTAATGTGAAGATTTTGATGACGTGACTCTGGGGTTAGTTCATCAATATCAATATTAATGTTTTGCCAATTTTGATAAATATGTTCATAATCTTCGGGGTGAAAATTAAGTGAATATTTGGGAATTTGATCATCAATGGGGTCAGTGGAAATCATAATAATTTTGCAGTGACCCAGGCGATGTAGTTTTTCTAAGGTTTGACGAGTAGCGTCACGATCACTCTCCTGTGGATCAACAATAGCAAGTTTTGAACTTTTTGCTGAAGATTCAATACTCGAACAACGACGGTAAAAAACAACTTCAGTGCTTTTACTTAGCACCCATGTAACAAAGGTTTTCCCACTACCAGAAAAACCATTTAAATTGACAGTGTCTTGGCACAACAATACTTGTTTAATATACTGATAAGCAGCGAGTTGAGAGGGACTGAGCCATTCTTCATTATAGTTATGGGCAATCCTCTGTAAAAGACTAACTAAGTAAGTCATACTTATAATAGTTCCTCCCAATTTGGTGAATGGGTGAGCATCACCCACTGGCCATACCCTCCTTCATACCCCCAATCAAAAATCCCGCCTGTGTCGTAATCATAGGTGTTTTTAGTGTTGCCAATGACATTTTCTAATCCATCAGGATGAAGGAGTAATAATTGGCAAAGTTTATCTTTAATATCATCGCGCAAAAAAAGCTTGACTCCATAGTTTCGTTCTTCAATTTCATATAGCCAATCAATGGCTTTAATGAATACTGGTGCTTGGCAAAAGTATCGACAGCGAAAATGACTTTTGCTACCTTTATTTTCAATAACAGGTGGGTCTAGACTTTGTACCCATTTCAAAAGTCCTGATAGACTAGAATTGCTAAATGAAAATTCTTCTTCAGGAATTTTAAAAGTTAAACTAGCTTGACTAGCAATGCTGTTGATAATATCTTTCTTATCTGTGGATAAATTGACATTTTGTCTCAACCACAGTTGATTGACTACAGCTTGATAGACCCAAGCCATTTTGTGATTTTTATCTTTTTGAAAGAGGCAGTAAATCGCAATATGAATGAATTCACCCAAGAACCTAGAATCTTTTTGCTGTATCGTGGCTGCAATTTTACCTGCTGTGGTGAGGCTATTCTGCTTTTTCTGGTTTTTAAGAATTCTGATATTTTTAAGAAAAATTATAGTTCGATTCAGGGTCGATATTTTTAAATCAAACTGATCTGCAATGTCTTCTTTGAGTTGTTCTTGCTGATCAGGATATTGGTCAAGGTATGAAATTACAGCAGCAACTCGTTCAAGATTTGTACTGTGTTCAAAGTGTAGTTTGTTATTAGACATAATGACAATTTTTCAACGTGTTATTGAAGTGCTTGAAGCCAGACAGTAAGATTGTGCATAATTCGATGTTTCCTGCTGTTTCTCAAGTCTTTAATGTTTTGACAAAAGTAGCAGGAGTGATGAGTCTTATTTTTTAGTTCTTCAAACCCTCTTCTGGTTGTTTGATAGCTACGCCGAACTGTGATGTGAATTTGAGGCATTTCTGGTAAAAAGATTTTACCGAAGCCACCAGCTTTCCACCAGGAGGTGCTGTCCAGGGAATGGGGTAGAAGTTTTTCTGCTTTCAACCGCTTCAGACTGTTGATTCCACCAATCCCAAAACAATGCACTTTCATCTGATATTCTTTGGCAATGTGGAGGACAGAGTCAAAAATTTTGAGTTGTGCCTTTGATAGCATATTGACACTGCCATTTTTTCCAGAGGTTCCCCATGAACCAAAACCGATGGTTTGAATGCCTAAACGTGCATAGGCTTCTATACATTGGCTGACTTGGCTGACGGTTTGACCCTGAACGGGTGCGATCGCCCGTGCTTGAATATAGCTAGGCATTTGATCAAAAAAGCGTTGGCAGTAGAAGATAGTGTCACGAACTTTATAGTTAACAATATCCGCAGAATCACTTGATAACGGCACAATATCTGGCAGAACATAACCGTCAGCCCATTGATTGCGTTGGTAAAAAATGTGCAGAAATTCTAATAATTCTTCGTAAGTGTATTTACCTTGCTGAACTTGATAAGCACCACAGTCAATCCAAATATTTCGAGTGTGCTGCTGAGAGTTTGGGTACTTTTGTGAATCTAGTTTTTGTTGCTTGAAATAGGCTGTTGTTGAATCAGGACAGGTCAGGGGGGAGAAAATCACTGATTCAAACGGATTCGGTAGCGAAGAGGAAGACTGTTCTACTCCTTCGTGCCAGTCTTGTTTGAGTTTTTCAATTTCTCGCCTACTCGCACTCAATGATGCAATATATTGCGGTTTGGGTAGGCTTTCATCGAGTAAGGGTTTTTCCCATACTACTAATGAACGTAATTTGCCGGATTCAATGGAAACTCGCCGCCAGCCAAGACGGTCATAAAATCCATTGGCTTGTAGATCAATGGGACATTTTAATCGGAGGCGTTTAATACCGGTTTGACGAGAAAAAGCTTCCCATTCTGTGAGTAAAAGCCGTCCATATCCTTGAAAACGAAATTGATGATCAACACAGAGATGATACAGTGTAGAGATTTGATCACGCCGATGGTGAAAATGCAGAAATCCAAGTTGAGGAATACATAAGATTTCTTGTTTTGTTATGGCTTTAGCCAGGATAGCGCGGTTCGTAAAACCCAACTCATGACGATGGCAATCAGTTAATTGTTTGAGCCAGTCTAAGTCTTTTTTTATTGCAAAGTGAACGTGCTGATTTTGTTGATTCTTTTTGGAGATTTGACCAATCACCGAATGCTACTATCCTACAAGTTTATGACAATTCAAGTGATTACAACCGCTAATCTAGTTGAACCTACTTGTAATAACCCACCTATTTTAGGGGCTGACTAAAGTTCTGCGCAATACACATTCACAAAAATTAACGTAATAACACGATTAGATACTTTGGTTTCAGAATTTTAGTCTTTTAACTGGAGTTGTTGCATAAAATGATCTAGACACAGCAAGGCTTATCGCGTTTACCAATGTCCAAAATTGCCAAATTTTTTGGATCGTAATCTCTGAAAGCCATACAGCGCAAGGCATTTTTTGTGCAACAATGCCCTTTTAACTTCAAATGGGGCTCACTAAAAATTTTGGAGATTGATGCAGCAGATTTCGCAAATCGTACTATGATCCCCCTTGAGTCATGCGGCGGAGAGAATCTGGTTGATCGTCCACCTTCCCATGACCAATGCCCATCTCCTCGTCAGGATAGACAACTGTGAACCTTGCACTGAATCTTCTCTCGGCCATTGGCATTGCGGTTTTCTGTGTGATCGCGTGGCTAGGGTCAGAAAACCGCCGCGTTGTGCAGTGGAATGTGATTATTTTTGGGATTGGTCTTCAGCTTCTGGTGGGGATCTTGGTCTTTGGCGGGGGCAGCACCCTGATCGAAGGCATTAACAATGTCATTAACCCGATTTTAGATGCGTCAGAAGCTGGGGCGAAGTTCCTCTTTGGGGGGCCCAATTCCTTGCTGGCCACAGACCCCGATCCGACAGTGGGGCCGGGGCCGGCGGCGCGTTGGATTGCGCGGGCCGTGGGCAATGGCTATGTACCCGTGCCGGGCGATCGCCTCGGCCCGGATCAACTTAATCCCGGCTTTACCTATGTGTTGGCGTTCCGCGCCTTGCCGCAGATTATCTTTTTCGCGGCGTTGGTGGGGCTGCTCTACCGGATGAATGTGATTCAGCCGATTGTGAAAGTGTTTGCGGTCGTCTTCCAACGCACGATGAAGATTAGCGGCGCGGAATCCCTGTCTGGGGCGGCGAATATTTTCGTCGGGATTGAATCAGCGATCGCCGTTAAACCTTTCTTACCCAAAATGACCCGCAGTGAAATCTGCGCCATCCTCACCAGTTGTTTTGGGTCGATCGCCTCGTCCGTTTTGGGTCTTTACGCTGGCTTTCTGCGGGGCAGCTTCCCCGATATTGCCGGGCATTTAGTGTCTGCTTCGATTCTGACGATTCCCGCCTGTTTTGTGATCTCGAAGCTGCTCGTGCCGGAAACCGGGGAACCGGAAACCATGGGACACATTCCTGACGAAGAAGCCGACGAAACCGAGAAAAAACCCAGCTACATGGACAGCTTGATCGTCGGAGCCTTGGATGGGGTGAAGATGGCGATGGGGATTGCCGCTGTGTTGATCGCCATTTTGGGGGTGATTGCTTTAATTAACGCGCCCTTTAATCAACTGGCGATCTGGTTAGGGGCATCGGGGGAAGAATCCCTCGTGGGTCAATTTTTTGCCCAACCGCTGCGGAATTTGATGGGTATGCTGTTCTTGCCTTTGACCTTTTTCACGGGGGTGGCGTTGGATTGGCAAAACCTCTGGGCGGCATCGCTGCTCATTGGTCAACGGCTGTTTGAAACCAGCATTCCACCCTATTTGGCCTTGAATGGTCTGTCGATGTCAGGCGTGATCAGCGATCGCACTCTCCTGATCGTCAGTTATGTGCTCTGCGGCTTCGCTCACCTCGCCTCCTACGGCATCTTCGTCGGTGGTCTTTCCTCCCTCGTGCCGGAGCGGCGATCGGAAATCTCCGAACTCGGCTTTAAAGCCCTCTGGGGCGCAACTCTCGCCACCCTAATGACCGGAGCCGTGGCCGGTCTCTTCTTCGGCCTCCTTGGTGATCCCACCAGCATCATTGGCGGCTAACCCGTCACACCCCTTGCTTCCGCCCCTTACAGACAGCACCTATGAAACGCAGTACGCAATGGTTTATCGGCTTAGTTGGCTTGACCGCCGCCCTCCTGATTAGTTGGCAGTGGCATCCCTCCCTCTGGCAACCGGCCGCCCATGCCCAAGCCCCCACCCCCGCCTCGCCGCGCGGGCGCTCGGCGGGAGCGGTTCGTGGCGCGCGACGCGGGCCATATCGTCATCACCGGGTCGCTGTCGGGTCGCACCTGCTGAGGCCAGCGACTTGCCTGCCCCCCGTAACCGCGCGCCACGATCCCCGGCCGCCAGCCCTGTGCCCAATCCGGCCGCGAGTCCAACCCCGGCCGCCAGCCCTGTCCCGAACCCCGCCGCGACCCCCGAAACCCTGGAACCAACGGCTCCCCCGGCGCTGCCGTTGGCCCCGACCCCCTATCAAGAACCAGCCCAAGGGTTTCAACTGGGTGTGATTCAGGGCTATACCCAAACCAGCGTTGCGGGGGTGACTCTCTTTGAGTCGCCGCAGATTGAGCAAGCAACGGGCGAGACGATTGATGCGGGGGCATTGGCCTACACGGTAGCCGTGCGACCGCGTGCCACGGAAGCGGCGTTAAATGCGGGCAGTTTGGCTCAGGTGGCCATTGATACCTTTCGGTCGGGGGAAGGGTTCACAGCGGGGGCGTTTGTGCCGATGGATGAACAAACCGCCCAAGTGCCGTGGACAGGTTCCCTCGGCAATGGCCGGAGTGCCACGCCGATGCAGGGTGTGATGGTGGCCCGTCAATTACCGGGGCGGGTGGTGATTTTGATGGTGGCGGCCACGGACGCAGCAGCGGATCAGGTGGATGCCGTGGTGACGACCTTAACACCGACGCTCGTGATGATGGCAGCAGCGGGGTAATGGCGTGAGGAAACGGCACAGTGGGAGTGCAGCACGACAGGCCCAGGCTGCCCCTCACATTCGCAAGGAAATTCACCGCTTGCGGGAGTTAATGCCCGCATCGGGTCGGATGTTAATCACGATCGCAGCCGCCCCCCAGTCCGATGACGTGATCGCGGCTCCCTTTCCCTACCCCTGGCGGCGCGATCGCTACACGATCACCCTCAACTTTTCCCGGTGGCTCTCGCTTCCCCAAGGCCAGCGGGATTTATTGCTGTTGCGGGCGGTGGCGTGGCAACTCCAAGGGCGGGGATTGCAGGTGAAGGGGATGCATGGCCTGGTGGCCTTGGGGGTTGTGGGGACGGGATTTGAATGGATACAGCAAAACGCCGTTGGTGTGGTGCTCGCAGGGGGGTTAACGGCGATCGCCCTGCGACGAGCCTGGCGCGATTACCATGGCCCCGATCGCGATCTCGATGCCGATGCGGCGGCGCTGCAAGTGGCGGAACGGCGGGGCTATGCATTACCCGAAGCCGCAGAACAGTTACGGCTGGGGATTGAAGCGATCGCTGGCCCCCACCCCACCGTGCTCGAACTGCTGCGCCTCCAAACCTTGAGAGCGATCGCCCAACGTCCCCCGACTTAGCGACTCCCTCACGCTTACTCCTCCGATTCCACCGGGGCGGGGGGCGTTGGCTCCACCGTGCGATTAAACTGTCCCTGCATCACCATCACAATCGCCGTAATCACCACCACCACGATCGCCACACCACTACTCCACAGCAGCAATTGGCGCGAGGGTCGCGGCATGTTGCGCATTGGCGCGGGGGGCGCGGTGGCGGTTTCTTCCCCGTCGTAGTCGTCCACATCCTCAAAAAAGGCATCGGACACTTCTAAATTTGGGTCAATGTCATCATCGGGAGGCGACGCTGGCGGCGGGGCAGCGAAGGGATAGTTGGGGGCTGAACTGGGCGATGGCGCGGTGGCCACGGGGGGAGGTTCGGGGGACGGTGGAGTCGGTTCCTCTAAGGCGGCGCGGAGTTCGTCCACTGGATTGAAGGCATCGTCTGCATCCTGCACCGCCTCGACGATCGCAGGATCGGGGGTGGGCATGGCGGGGGTAGCTGTCAGTGCGGCGGGGTCGGTGGTTTCGCCAGAGGGAGCAGCAGGAGAGGGGATCTCCCAGGCGGCAGGGTTGAGTTCAGCGGGGAAATCGGGGGTAGTCGATGCGGGGCTGGGATCGGGGTCGGGGGCGATCGCAGCCGATTCCGTCACCCGATAGAGTGCCGCCACAACAGTGATATTGTCGTGGCCGTTGCGTTGCCGCCCCAATTGCAGCCAGAAGTCCACCGCCGCCTTGAGGCTCATTTCACCCTGGAGCACCGCCGGCACCACATCCCGCCAACAGCGTTCGACAAGGCGGCGATCGCTCAACCCATCAGAACAAAGCAATAAAATCCCGTCTTCATCAATCACAAACCGTTGAATCGTGGGGTGAATCTTTTCAGCCGGTCGCGTCCCTAGGGCTTGGGTAAGCGCCCCCGCATCGGGCCGATGCCACGCCTCCACGGGAAAACTCCGCCCCAACCGAATCTCGCGCCCGGCAATGTCATCATCCACCGTCAGACAATGGCAGGTGTCCTCAGTAATCCAATAGGCGCGACTATCCCCCACATGGGCGAGATAGAGTTCATGGCTGGTGCCGCGTCGGTCGGGGGTGTCGATCTGTTGGGGCAATTGCAGGGCGAGGGTGAGGGTGGTGGCCATGCGTTGGCGGGCTTCGCGGCCCTGCTGATCGTTGCGGGTGCAGATCACGTTATTGGTAATGCGGATCAGGGTGGCGAGTTGATCCGCCACCACGTCGGGGGCCATGATTTCGGGGTCTTCAACAATTTCTTGTAAGAGGGCTTGGACTTGGAGCCGCAGGGATTGGACGGCCATTTGACTGGCGATCGCGCCCCCGTCATGGCCGCCAATGCCATCACACACCAGCAACAAATGATCGTGATTGCCGCCCTTAATCTCGGTGGCGGTGGGATAGTAGCGGTCTTCATTGACCCGATCGGGAGCGCCGGGATCGGTGGCGCTGGCCACCTGGATCGAGAGGGGAAGCTGGGCCGCCTGTTCGATCAGGAGTTGGTTGAGGGCGGTTTGGGCGACGGGAAGGGAGGGGTTGGGCTGGCTGAGGATGGTGAAAATATTGTCCAGGGGAGGCGCGATCGCCTCCTGAGCCGTCGCCAGCAGCATTGACCAAGATTCCGCCCAATCCGTCAAGGTAGCCGACTTCGGGATCAACACCTGCAACCGCAGCCGTCCCCCCTCCACACAAAGATTATCCAAATCCACCAAACTCGCCGCCACACCCTGATGGGCCAGGGCCGACCACAACGACAACGCCTGCCACAGCCATTCCCCTTGGCGCAGGGGGTGAGCCGTGGGCCAAGCACTGCGCAAGCTGGGCAACGGTTGGCCGTGGCGGTCGATGGTGCCGTGGTGCAACAGCAGCACCGTTTGCCCCCCCACCTGACAGATACCGTAGACCTCCGGGAGGTGGAGACGGAGGGGATGCAACTTCAGGTAGGGAACCACTGAGGCGGGGATTGGGTCGGGCAGGGTGGGGCGTTGTTCGGGGTAAATATCTTGCCAAATGTGGGGCAGGATGACTTTGTACCGTCCTTCGACTACGTTGGGTGCCGTGAGCTTGCCAGCCACTGGCCCCACTGCCCAGAGATAGGGATGGGGAGAAAGCGATGAACGGGTCATAGGAGGACGCTGAGATCACTAAAGGTGAGGAAAGGTTAAATGACACCAGAGGTGTAGGCAACAGTGGCTAAGATGGAAAGCACAAACTCCATGATCGCTGTACTCAAATTAGCTTGCCCTAATCATTGGGTCTTGTCTAGCCACGGTGGGCTGGAATTATGAGGCGATCGCAACGTGACATTCTGAACTGATGTTTAGTATTACTCTGCTTTGGTTGCTGGCTGGGGCGATTCTGTGCTTGATGGAACTGTTTTTCCCGACAGCATTTATCGAATTTATGATGGGGGTGGCTGCTCTCTTGGTGGGGTTGATGTCCCTGCTGGTGCCGTCCTTTGGCCTCCAAGTGTTGGCGTGGCTGGCGTTGACCACGATGGGAATTGTGGTATCCCGCCGTGCGTTTACCCCGAAACAGCGATCGCGCCTTGTGATCGAAGAGTCCCGCGATGGCCGCACCCTCACCGAGATTCCCCCCGGTGAAACGGGCCGGGTGCTCTGTGAAGGCAACTCCTGGCAGGCCCGGTGTGAGGATGAGGCGATCGCCATTCCCCCCAATGCCAAAGTCTTCATCCTCCGGCGCGAGGGCAACACCCTGATTGTTTTGCCCACTTCCGTGATTCAACCCTGATCCGGTGTAGTTAATCCGTAAATACCCTTACTTTTTCAGAGGTTTTAACCCCATGCCCACCTTTCTTTTACTCTTGGCCCTGGCCCTTGGTGGCTCCACGATCGCGGGGTCTGTCCGTATCGTTAACGAAAAACACGAAGCCCTCGTCGAAAGCCTGGGGAGCTACAAACGCAAGCTCACCCCCGGTCTCAACTTAATGATGCCCTTCATCGACAAAGTGGTGTACCAAGAAACCACCCGCGAAAAGGTGCTCGATATTCCGCCCCAATCCTGCATCACCAAAGACAACGTCGCCATCAGTGCCGATGCCGTCGTCTATTGGAAAATTGTCGATATGGAAAAGGCTTACTATCGCGTCGAAGATCTTCACAAGGCGATGGCCAACTTGGTTTTGACGCAAATTCGGTCGGAAATGGGCAAACTCGAACTCGACCAAACCTTCACCGCCCGCACCGAAATCAATGAACTCCTGCTGCGGGAATTGGACATTTCCACCGATCCCTGGGGTGTGAAGGTGCTGCGGGTGGAACTGCGGGACATTACCCCCTCGAAAGCGGTGCAAGATTCGATGGAATTGCAGATGGCCGCTGAACGTCGGAAGCGGGCTTCGGTGCTGACTTCAGAAGGCGATCGCGATGCCGCCGTTAACTCCGCCCAAGGGAAAGCCGAAGCCCTCCTCCTCGATGCCGAAGCCCAGAAAAAAGCCGCCGTCCTCAACGCCGAGGCCGATGCCCAAAAAGAAGTCCTCAAAGCCCAAGCCACCGCCAAAGCCATGGACATCATTATCGCCAAGCTGCGCAGCGACCCCAATGCCCGCGATGCCCTGCAATTCATCCTCGCCCAAGACTACCTCACCATGGGCAAAATCGTCGGCAGCAGCGACAGCAGCAAAATTATGTTCATGGACCCCAGCAGCATCGTGTCCACTCTCGAAGGGATGCGATCGGTAATGGGGGAGCAGTCCCCAAAAACGAACGAAAATGCCATGGAACATTGGTCGTAATCCGTGAGGTTCCCCAGGGGGCTTAGTCACCTAGGCAGTAGTAGGGGCTTAGTGACTAAGCCCCTACCACAGGTGAGATTCCGCCCCAGAGCCGGCCTAGACCATTTCTTTGAGGAGTTGGGCGGCTTGTTTGAGTTGTTCAGTGCCGGTTTTGGTTTGGCGGATGCCGTTGGCGGTTTCTTTGGCTCCTTGGTTGATGCTGTTCATCGCCTGGACGACCTGTTCGATGGCGGTGGACTGCTGCTTGATGTTGAGGGAGATTTGTTGATTGTTGAGCACGACATTGTTGACAGCATCGGCGACCCCAGCAAAGGCATCGGCGGTTTTTTGGGTGCTTTGGACGCTGATTTCGACGGTTTTTGTGCCTTCGTCGGTGACCATGACGGTGGAGTTGATCGCGTGTTGAATGTCGGTGACGAGGTCGTTGATCTTTTGGGCGGATTGTTTGCTTTGGTCGGCGAGTTTGCGGATTTCTGAGGCGACGACGGAGAAGCCTTTGCCATGTTCGCCAGCGCGGACGGCTTCGACGGCGGCGTTGAGGGCGAGCATGTTGGTTTGGTTGGCGAGGTCGGAGACGAGTTGGGAGATGTTGCCGATCTGGCCGGTTTGTTCGCTGAGGTGGAGGATTTGTTCCGCGATCGCACTCACCTTATCCCGCAGCACCGTAATCCCCGCTAGGGTTTGATCCACCGCTTGGGTTCCCCCATCACTGAGGGTGAGGGCGCGTTGGGCGGCATCGGTGGCAGCTTCGGCTTGTTGAGACGATTGCCGCGACGAGGCCCCCAGTTCATCCATGGTGGTGGTGGTTTCACTCACCGAGGCCGCCTGTTGACTGGCGGTACGCTCCTGTTGTTCGACGGTGGACGCGATTTCCGTGGTGGAGGAGGCGAGGCTGTTGGCCGTCTCATTGAGTCGCTTGGTAATGTTGTAGATGATCCAAGAAGCTGCTCCAGAGGCAATCAAGATCGACGCAACCGCCGAGAGCACCACTACCCACAACAAGATATTCAAGGTTTCCCGTTGTTGCTGCATATTGGCGTTGACAATCGCTTCTTCGCGACTGTTAAACGCATCAAGACTGGCGGTCACTTGTTCAATTTGAGCCCGCCCATTTTGCCCACTCCAGATGTTCATCGCCGCCTCGACCTGGCCTTGACCCACCAACTGGACGATGGCATCATTCACCTCTTCTAAGGCATTAATGTCTTGAATTAATTGGTTGAGTGTTTCTTGCTGTTGTTCATCATTCACGAACGCTTGTAATTCTGGAATCAGGGTTGCGATGTTCTCGCTGGACTCTTCATAGCTGGCCCGAGATAGGGGATTTGCATCGAGCAAATAGCCACGGGCAGTACGGGAAAGGGCTTGGACTTCCACCCCAAGGCGACTGCTCAATTCGGAGGTGTCAATACTTCGGGCGACTTCGACTTCTTTGGTGCGCACAATTTGCACATTGTAGAACACTGCGATCGCAGACAAGACTGAAAGGACAATGGGAATGGCATACCCCCCAACAATCCAAGTGCGAACTTTAAAACCGCTTAACTGTTTTTGCAAGGATAGGGCGTTATTCATGGTGGGCATTGTCTTTTGGGAGTGATCAAGCGTTTTCATGGGAACCTCTAGGGCAATGGATCGGAAAATGGCGGCACATCAAACAATGCTGTCATCGACCATGAGTTGCCCGTGGTGTAATAGTTTCGGGAGAGACAGAATACTCATCATCGCATCGTGATATTCTGTTTCGCCCTGAAGGTATTCATCGGTGATGCCGTGGATGGCGGTGGGAACCGGCGAAATGTTCTTGGGGTTGAGCAAGACAACATCGAGAATATCTGTCACCACCACCCCCACCACGAGGTTGTCACATTCAACAATCATGGCCTGCCGCTGGCCCGTGGTGGCGATCGCTGGCAAGGCCAGGAACGAAGTGATATCGATCAGGGTGACAATTTCCCCCCGCAGATTGACATTCCCCACAATATGGGACGGACAGCAGGGAATCGGCGTGATCCGGCCAATGTCGGTAAATTCCCGCACATGGGCTAAATCAATGCCAAAGAGTTCTGGCCCGAGGCGCACCACGGCGAGGGAGGCCATGCCTTGATTGTCTTGACTATCGGGGGGGTGGCGCAGATGTTCGGCGCGAGCGCGGAAAATCTTGCGGTCTTCTGGGCTAGCCGTCGCACAAAAATGGCGTTGGGCTTGCAGTTGCGATTCGAGGTCGCCTAAGCTTTGCCGCAGATGCTCCACCCCTTCAGCGGTCAATGAAAATAAATCTTGGCTGTTGTGGTGAGCCCGTTCGGGGGGGTGGAGCAAGGTCTCCAAGCTCAACAGGACAATAATCTCTTCGCCGCTATGGGCAAGCCCGGTTTGGACGGGGACTTGGTCTTGCTCCCAGCGGTAGCGAACCTGGGCGGTAATGTCGCGCTCATCAAGCGATCGCACATTATGCACCTGATTGACGAGGATGCCAAAACGGTGGTCTCGGCCTTGCAAGACCACAATGCGATCATTAATACTATAGGGCTGGGTTTGGTAGCCCAAGCGGAGATTCACATCCATCACCGGAATCACCTCCCCCCGGAGATTCAACACCCCAATAATGTAGCGGGGGGATTCCGGCACAGGAGTTAACTCCGGCAAAAAGAAAATCTCCTCCACAAAGAGGCTATCAACACCATAAAAGGTCTGATCCAACGTAAAGATTAAATACGTGGTTTGTCCGGTGATTAAGAGATCAGAAGTTGCTAATGATTCAGGCATAACGCATCACTACACAAACGGTAGGTGTTGCAGGATTAATACAGTTAAGACGAGGGTAGAATCCGGTCAATGAGATCCGCGACGGTGAGATCGCTCCGTTCATCGACGCGGCTTTGGGGCGGCAATTGTTGCAGAAACGCCAACGCGGTTTGACGCATTTTTTGGCCGCGATTTGAGTTGCCCTCTTGGTCATAGAGTTGGCTTAATTCGTAATACGCTAAAATGGCTGTTGGTTCCAAATAAATAATTTTTTTAAACAACTGCTTCGCCTTTTCAGTATCTCCTCTTTCTTCAAAAATTTGCGCCATCAGGTAATAAATTGAAACAGAGAGGGGCTCTAGCTCTAATGCTTTTTCACAGGACTGGATCGCAGCGTCATATTGCCCAGAGTTGGCATCGAGTTGCGCTCGTAAAAAATAGGCAGCAAACGACTGAGGATCGCGGCTGAGAATGGCCTCTACTTTTTTTCGAGAGAGGCGATAGTTTTTCTGTTGAAAAAAGAATTCCGCTTCGGTGAGGAGATCTTGCACCGTGGGCAGTGGGGTGGATGGTGGGGCGGCGATCGCACTCGGAGGAGAGAGCGAGGGAGCCGGGGGACGAGGCGGGGGCGGCAGGGGT
>CAZCWE010000006.1:21458-24146 GCA_964502285.1 uncultured Spirulina sp.
ACCGGCAGCGAGGGAGGAATGGCCACCAGGGGCGTGGGGCGATCGCGCCGTTGATACACCACGGATTCCGGAAATAAATGACTTTGAAACGCCTGGAGTTGTTGGCCGTAAAGCTCCGCATGGCCCGTCATCAAATAGCCTGCCGGGTTCAGGGCCTGGCGAAACGACTCCAACGCCGTGGAAATGGCCGGGGCCGAAAAATAAATAAAGACATTGCGGCAGACAATTAAATCCACATCACTGGGACACCATTGCTCCGTGCTGGGTTTGGCCAAGTTAAAAGACTCAAACCGCACCGCTTGCCGGATTTTTGCATCGAGTTGGAAGCCATTGCCATAGGGTTGAAAATAGCGGGTTTGGATCATGGGGGCGAGCGATCGCAACGACCACATCGGGTAATACCCCTGTCGCGCCCGCGCCAACACCGTCGGATTAATATCCGTGCCAATCACCTCACAGTGCCACCCCGCCTCATGGGCCAACAACTGCTGCACCAAAATCGCCACAGAATAGGGTTCTTCCCCCGTCGAGCAGCCCGCACTCCAGATCCGCAACCGTCGCTCCGGCCGTTTTTGGACAATTAACCGAGGCAATAACACCTGTTCTAGGAGTTGGAACTGACCCTGATCGCGAAAAAAATAACTTTCAACATTGGTGAGCAACGTGATCAACGCATCCCATTCCGTCTCTCCGGAGGCTCCCACCGTTGCCAAATGTTGGTAATACTGGTCAGGATTCACCAGATGAAGAGCCGCCATCCGCATCCCGATTTTTCGAGCCAATTCACCATAGTCTTGGTCACGAATCCGGATGCCTGTCCGCTCATTCACGAGTTGGACAAAGGGATAAAGCCAGTGGTCGGGAAGCGTAAACTGCATGAACGCCATAACGCAAAACACAAACAAAAACTACGTGAAGACAAACTAACCCTCTACCCTAGTGGCACTGCAACCCCGGCGGCCCCGGTGAACACGCCCCAGAGTGATTCCCCTCAGGTGCTCCGGAATTCCATCGGCGGACTCACCGGAATCCGGATCGTAAAGGTCGTCCCCGTGCCAGGGATAGACTCACAGGTCAGGTCACCATGGTGCTTCTCCACAATAATCTGATAACTAATCGCCAAGCCTAGCCCGGTTCCTTTCCCCACCGGTTTCGTCGTAAAGAAGGGATCAAAAATATGGCTCACCGTATCCGGCGCCATGCCCGACCCATTATCTTGCATCTGAATCACCGCGATGCCTTGGGGTTCACCATCCTCGGTTTCCGGGTGATGGGGATCGGGGATAAACTGGGTGCGGATCGTAATTTGCCGGGGGTCGGGTTGCTCGTCCATGGCATCGATCGCATTGGCCAGAATATTCATAAACACTTGATTGAGTTGACCGGCATAGCAGTCTACGGCGGGCAATTCGCCATAGTCTTTGATCACTTCGATTTCAGTGCGATCGCCCCGCGCTTTGATGCGATTATGTAAAATCAGCAGCGTATTTTCTAACCCCTCATGGATATCAACGGGCTTCATTTCCGCTTGATCCAACCGCGAGAAATTCCGCAGCGACAGGACAATCTGACGAATTCGTTCGGCCCCAATTTGCATCGAAGCCAGGGTTTTGGGTAAGTCTTCAATCACAAATTCGAGATCAATTTCATCTTCAAGCTCGGTGATTTCTTCGTTTTCCGGTAAATATTTCCGGTAGGTTTCCACCAACCGCACCAGGTCATTGACGTACTCGCTGGTGTAGCTCAAGTTCCCAGAAATAAAGTTCACCGGGTTATTGATTTCATGGGCAATCCCCGCGATCATTTGCCCCAAGCTGGACATTTTTTCCGTTTGAATCAGTTGGGCTTGGGTGCGTTTGAGTTCTTGGAGGGTGAGTTCAATTTGTTGGGCTTGGGTTTGGGCAGCAAGGGCAGCGGCACGGGTTTGGGCGAAGAGTTCGGCTTGGTCAATGGCGAGGGATAGTTGATCGACGACGGCTTGGAGGACTTCCACTTCTTGGTCGCTCCAATGGCGACTGTCGTGGCGTTGACTGCAAGCGATCGCCCCCAGGTGATCCGACCGCGTTTTTAACGGCAACAGCAACAGCGACTGAATCTCTAAATCCTTTAGCAACACCATCAAAAGCTCCTGCTCCGGGGGACTCAAACTAGGGAATGGTGGCGGATTTTGCACATCATCAATGCGCAGAATTTTCTGTTGGCTGATTTGCTTGGCTAAAAAGCTCAACTGTTCTGGGGGACAGGTGGAAATACGCTGACCGCATTGGGCATCCTTGCCCGCTTCATGGCTGACCATTAAGCTAATCGTCTCGTCCTGAGACCAACACCATAGATAGGTGCAAGAATCCACCTTGAGCAGTTGTCGAATCTCAAATACAGCGGTGTCGAGGATTGTGTTGAGGTCGAGGGAGTTGCGGATTTGGTTGGCGAGGCGAAAGAGGAGGGCTTCTCGGCGCGAGAGGAGTGCCGTGCGGGCCCAGCAGCGATCGATGTCGATGGCCAAGCTATCGGCAAGGGAGGCGATCCCCTCATGGATAAAGGGCCGCAGGGATTGATAGGTCCAGAGGGCAACGACTCCAATCAGGCGATCGTCGAGCACCATTGGGTAACTGATCAGATGCAGTTTGGTGGGGGGACTGCTGGGGTGGTTACTCAGATTACAGAAGACGGAGGCTTCGGGATGGTAGG
>CAZCWE010000006.1:24156-30133 GCA_964502285.1 uncultured Spirulina sp.
CCGGGTTGTGGGGGGTGGAGATCGCAACGGCATTGGACTGGAGAGGATCACCAAAGGCCGGAAAGACCACATCAACAATGGGTTTTTGCGTGCGGGCGATGGTGCCGATGATCGAATGGTCGAGGGCAAGGATGGGGGATTTGAAGAGGCGTGAGGTGAGGAGGGGGGCGCTGGTGTCGGGGTTGTAGCTAAAGCCTTGGCGTTCGAGGTAGTCGCCTTGGCTGTTGTAGACCCAAATGGCGGCCACTGCGCCGTCGAGTTCGTCAATGATGGCATCGGTGCAATATTGCAGGCTGTCGCCGAGGCCGTGGGCATGGACGAGAAACCGACTGACGCGATTGATCAAATGGGCCAGGCGTGATTGTTCGAGGACATCGGCTTCGATTTTTTTGCGATCGCTCACATCCCGTAAATACACCAAGAGTCCCGCATCATTCCGTTGTAAATTCACCACGAGCCAGCATTCTCCGACGGACGAAAACGCTTCAAAATGGGTCGTGCCGCCATCGGCCATCACGCGCCGATATTCCGCCTCAAAAATGGTGCCGTGCCATTGGGGAAACATTTGCCAAAGGTTGCCATCAATGAGGCTATTCATGGGCGTGCTAAGGAGTTGGGTCGCTGCGTGGTTGGCAGCGATAAATCGCCATTGCTCGTCAATACTAAACACGGCATCGGAAGCGTTTTCAAAAAGGCTCACATTCATAACGCTCAAAACCATTACACAATTCCTCCCCAGTCGCCAATCTTCCGGATGTTCATGATTCACTCATCTTAGGTAATAACACTGGAGAACAACAGTCATTGAGTTGCGATCGCAGCGGCAAAATTGTGAGACAGACCCGACAATCTATCGTTTTTCGATCCATCAAGACTGGAGACAGCACAACTGGAACACGACACAGAACGTTTGAACTACAACGAAATAGACTTAATGTTGATTCAGTTGTAACCGAGGAAAAAAAATGAGTCTTTAGAGTTCACCCTTTCCTATCTTAACAACAGTGACTATCGCGATCCCCAAGTAGATCTAGACAGGCAAGAGACTTAGCTCCTTGTTGATCAGGACTGAGGGTTTTACCACTCATATTAGGATCACCCGATTGCAGTCCCAAATGATCCATGAAGTTTGCGGCTTATCCCTCCCCATCTCAGCAAGAGGCTGGGGGTAAAGGCTCGATTTTCTGTTGATTGAGGGTCACGCTCTAGCAATCCTCAATCAATCGTAAATCTAATCTCCCCACCGACAAGGGGCTTAATCACCTAGCCTGTTTCTGCATTCAATATCGGATCACTAGATGAATCAAGTTATCACAAACTCTTATTTTGTTCAGCACAGAAATTTTTGCACTCTTTGACAATTGCTCAATGATGATCATGCGGCTTCGGTAGCACCCCGTGAACCGTGATCACCGTCTCAATGTTGGGCCATTGTTCTCTCGGATCACGATCACTTTAACTTCATTATCTCGTCTAATCACCATTCCCTGATAAGCCTGAGCAACGAGTTGTTGTAATTCTTAAGAGATCAGGCGAATTTTTTCACCCTACTCCCAAAATGTATCTACGCCAAGGACAGGGGGGCGATCGCGCCTGCGACAACGCGCAACTGCTGCGAGGCTTCAAGCCAGCCCGCCTCAAAGGTGGCGAGGTGGGTGGTGGTGATCACCGTCTGAAAGCGGTCTTGAATCGCTGTCAGCAAGTGATTTTGGCGTTGGAGGTCTAACTCCGCCAACACATCATCGAGCAGCAATAAAGGCGGCTCCCCCACCACGGTTTCAATGAGATGCAGCTCCGCCAATTTGAGGGCGAGAACGAGGGTGCGCTGTTGACCCTGGGAGGCATAGAGCCGGGCGGGGCTGTCGTTGATTAACAAGTCGATGTCGTCACGGTGGGGGCCGACAACGGTAGTGCCGCGCTGCTGTTCGGCTCGTTGCTGCTGATGGATTTGGGACAAAAAGGCAGCTTGCACCTGCTGCGGATCATCCTCCTGCCAGGGCACGTTAGGGGCGTAGTTGAGGGTCAGGGTTTCCGGTTGACCGCTGATTTGTTGATGCCAATGCTGGGCGAGGGGGGCGAGGCGCTGCAAGACGCGGGCGCGGCGGCGGGTGACGCGGGAGCCGGTGGTGGCCAGTTGGGCATCCCAGAGGGCGATCGCAGCCGGAGAATCTGACATGGGTTCCCGTTTGCGTTGGCGCAGGAGGGCGTTGCGTTGGCGGAGCACATGGGTATATTGCTGCAAAATATGGGCGTAGACGGGTTCGAGTTGAACCACTAAGCTATCCAGCCAACGGCGGCGACAATCCGGCGAACCCCGCACCAAATCCAGATCCACGCTGGAGAATTGCACGGCGTTGAGGCTGCCGAGGGCATCGAGTTGGCGGCGCAGGGCTTCATGGTTGCGGCGCACGGTGCGTCGGCCGCGATCGCGCAGCGTGATGTCGAGATCATTCGTGCCGTAGCGGTGGGCAACGGTGGCGGCGACTTGCGCATCGGGGATACCGTGGCGGATCAGGTCGCGATCGCGGTTGACGCGATGACTCTTCAACGTGGCGAGGAGTTCGATCGCTTCGAGGAGGTTCGATTTGCCCTGGGCATTGTCACCGATGATGATCGTTTTGGGTGCGTCAAACTGAACGACTTGATCGCAATAGTTCCGAAAATTACGCAAATGCAGGTGCTGGAGGTACATCGAAAGGGGCGATCGCTCAACAATTTGGCCAGCAATCACTGTAGCAAACGGCCCGCTCGTTCGATTGTTCACCCGCCATCAATATTCCCCGCCCAAACAACCCCGACCCTTAACCCCAACCCATCCCCCCATCCCCCCAATCGCTACAATAGGCGATGGGTCAAGTTATGCTTAAAATCAATGCAATCATGCTTGAATCATCCCCAAACTTGCCCTTTATTGTGTGAATGATTATGCGCTGGTGTTGGCTTGGCCGTTGGAGTCTTTTAAGTTCTGTGCTGGTGGGTCTCCTCGGTGGCTCCCCCACTGTTGCCCAATGGCTCCCGGAACCCGATGCGGCGCTGCCTCCCTTTGCCAGCGATGCCCCCCCACCCGCTGCCCCCGGTGCGACCGACGCTCTCACCCGCCCCGACCCCTTCGACCGGGATTTTCGCGTTACGGCCTTGCAAGAAGATAATACCGGGGCGTTGTGGATTGCCTCCTGGTTGGGTCTGAGCCGCATTGATCCCAATACTGGCCGCATCTTGGCGCGGGTGGGGTTGCCCAATTATCGGATGGAGTCCCTGGCGATGGATCGAGCCGGGCGGATTTGGGGCGGGACGAATAGCGGCATTGTCCGGGTTGATCCCCGTAGTAATGAGGTGACGGCCTATCAGTTTGCGCTGCCGTCGAATCGGATTTTGTCCTTGGCGGTGGATCAGCGGGGTTATCTGTGGGCGGGGGGCGATCGCGGCCTGAGCTTAATTAGCCCCGATCAAGGCCTGATGATGACCACCTTGCAAGAACTCGCCGGGGTCAGTGCCAACGCCCTCACGGTGGATACCACCGGGCAACTGTGGGTAGGAACCCTCGATGGCTTGGTACAGGTCAACACCGCCAGCGCCTACCCCATCGGCCGGATGACGAACCTTCCGGGCGGCGTGGTGCAAACCCTTGCCACGGCCCCCGATGGCCTGATTTGGGCGGGAACCCCCAACGCCCTGTTGGTGATTAACCCTCTAGAGCGGCGAATTGTGCGATCGGTGACCCCGTTTCGGGGCGAGAGTGTGACCTCGATTCGGTTTTCCCGCGATCGCACCGTCTGGATCGGCACTGAAGCGGGCCTCTTCCAAGTCAAACCGGACAGCGGCGCGATTCTGGGGGAAATGCCCAGCTTGCCATCGGGTCATGTGCTCTCCCTATCGCCGGATACCGGGAATAAAGTGTGGGTGGGGACGCGGCAGGGGTTAGCCTGGGTGAGCCAAACCACGGGACTCGTGCGCCCCCATTTAGGCTTTGTGCCGCCGCCCGTCTCGCCGTTTTAGGGTGCTAAGTCTGTTTATCGTTTCAGGTTTTGACTATGTTTTTTTCGGTTGTGATTCCCACCTATAACCGCAAGGCGATTTTGCAGAAATGTTTGCGATCGCTCGCCCACCAAAACTTTGCCCCCGATACAGCGATCGCCGGCTACGAAGTGATTGTCGTTGATGATGGCTCCACCGATGGGACGCTGGCTTGGATCGCCGCCCATCGTGAAGAACTGCCCTTCGTCGTTACCCACGCCCAAGACCACGCCGGCCCCGCCCAAGCCCGCAACCTCGGTGTGGAAAAGGCCCAAGGTGACATCATTATCTTCATTGACAGCGATCTCGTCGTCACCCCCGCCTTTCTCCAAGCCCACGCCGACGGCTTAACCCAGGGTCAGCGCGAACTGGGGAGCGATCGCTGTTTCACCTACGGCGCGGTAATCAACACCGCTAATTTTGAAAATCCCACCGCCGAACCCTACAAAATCACCGACTTTTCCGCCGCCTACTTCGCCACCGGGAATGTAGCGATCGCTAAACATTGGCTCCTCACCGCCGGCCTCTTCGACACCCAATTCCAACTCTACGGCTGGGAAGACCTCGAACTCGGCGTGCGCCTCAAACAGTTCGGACTCACCCTGATCAAATGCCCCCACGCCGTCGGCTACCATTGGCATCCCCCCTTCAGCCTCGACCAAATCCCCACCCTGATCGACAAAGAAATCCAGCGCGGCCGCATGGGCGTTCTCTTCTACCGCAAACATCCCACTTGGGACGTGCGCATGATGATTCAAATGACCTGGATTCACCGCCTCCTCTGGGACATTCTTTCCCTGCGGGGTTGGCTCAACGAAAAACGCATGGCTCCCCTCCTGCAATGGCTGATCGATCGCGGCAAACCCCAACTCGCCCTTGAGATCGCCCGCATTTTTCTCAACTGGTACAACGTCCAAGGAGTCTATGCCGCCTATGCCGAACAGTCCATCTGACCCCCATCCCCCCCATCCTGACCCCGCCTCACCCCGTCTAAAATTCAGCTATCTCACCATTGACGCATCCGGGGTGAGATCTTCTAGGATCACAGCAGTCCCCCGCGTCGCTCAACACCTCAACCCGGTCATTAATTCCCCTAACTGTGGGATGTGTTGATGCGCCTGGGTCAGTATCGCGATCGATTGCATCTATACACCGCATCTACCAAACATCATGCTTGAGCGACTTCCCACTGAAGCCCGGCAATGGGCCGAAAAACTACCTTGGCAAGAGCGTCGCTATCTGTTGTCACTTTGTCATTTACTGTGTGGTGCTGCGCCTGATGATCAAGCCAGTTTTTTAGATCAATACACGGCGGATGGATTAATTGCCAAAATCATCCAAGACTATGACACCCAAGCCAAGGTTCAACGCCATTTAGAAACCTTTCATATTAATACAACCCTGACGAGCGATACTCTACGGCACTACATTCGGCAGTTTTACATCCATTCTGCCCAAGATTCTCGCCGCGAACCGGATAAGTTTTTAGAATCAGCCCTACGCTTAGTCCTCAGCCCCAAAGAAAAAAGTTATGTATTGAATTACATTTTGGGATTTGAGTTAATCAAGATGATTTTTAAAATGAGTTGGTTGCAGCAGGAGCGATTTTATCTGATGCAACATAACCAAGAAGAGTTTTTTCTCACCTATGTCAAACCCGTTCAGCACGCCCATCAACTCAACGGCATTATCAACCCCAAGGATGCCAATTTTTTCTTTGCACAGCGTAACTATTTTATTGAAGAACCCAAAATTCCCGAACGTAAGCTAGTGGAGTTGGTGATGGTGACATTCACGACGGATTTAGTCAGCAATTTAGGCTTTGCGATCGTGCGAAATATTCGCCCGGTTCCCTTTGATTATGATTTCATCTATCGCCCAGAAGAGGAAATGATTTTCACTTAAAAAATATAGCAGTAGTCACAAAGTTTAGGACACCTAAGGTTCCCTTTTTCTCAAAAGA
>CAZCWE010000007.1:0-2748 GCA_964502285.1 uncultured Spirulina sp.
AGTTTAAGGACATCAACGAGGCCTATGAGGTGCTGTCCGATGGGGGGCGGCGATCGCAATACGACCAGTTCACCCGTTTTGTCCAAACCGGCACGAAGCGCAAACCGGGCCGAGGCGCGGGCAATGGCCAAGACCCCAACGCCTACACGGATTTCAACCGTTTTGTGGAAGACCTCCTCACCCAAGAGCGCAACACCAGCAGCGCTCGCATGGATGCAAACACCCCCGAAGCCTATCGCCAGCGGCGCACCAAAACCGAACGTCCCGCCGGGAAAGCCCGCCCCGAACGCCCCCCCAGCGGGCCGCGCCCCCAAACCCGCCGCCCCGAACCCCGCCCCGAACCTCGCCAACGTCCCCGCGATGTGGAGGCCAACCTGTCGATTCCTTTAGAAAAGGCGTTTACTGGGGGGCGGGAACGAATTCGCCTTGATGATGGGCGATCGCTCGAAGTGGAAATGCCCGCCGGGATGATTGACGGCCAAAAAATTCGCCTCCGCAACCAAGGCCTCAACGGCGGCAACCTCTATTTAAAAATCACCGTCGATCCTCACGATCGCTTCTCCCTGCGCGATCGCGATGTGCTCTGTACTGTCCCCGTCACCCCCAGTGAGGCGATTTTAGGGGGCTTGGTGGAAGTGCCGACCCTAGACGGATTGGTGAAAATGAATGTGCCGAAGGGGGTGCGATCGGGGCAAAAATTGCGCCTGGCTAATAAGGGTTTTCCCCTCGAAGACAGCGACAAACGGGGCGATCAAATCGTTGAGATTCAAATCCTGATTCCCCCCAGCGTTTCCCCGGAAGAGGAAGCCCTCTACGCCCAGATTCGCGAGATTGAAACCTTCAAACCCCGCCATGGTTTCGTCGCCTCCTAAAAGTTCGATAGAGTAAGGACGAAAACGCGATCGCCCCCTCAACCCATGCCCCAAACTGTTTGGATTGCCCGTCACGGAAATCGGATTGATTTCGTCAATCCGGACTGGTTTCTCACCGCTGAACGCCGCTACGACCCGCACCTCTCCGACGATGGCATCGTCCAAGCCCAAGAACTCGCCCAACGGCTGCGGGCAGAACCGATCGATCGCATTCTCGTTTCCCCCTTTTTCCGCGCGCTGCAAACCGCCCACGCAGTGGCGCAGTTACTCAATTTACCGCTCCACATTGAGCCCGGCCTGAGCGAATGGCTCAATCCCGAATGGATGACCGCCATGCCCGAAACCCGCACCCTAGAGGAGTTAACCGCCCAATTCCCCGAAATTGACCCCACCTATACCCCCTGTTTAGTCCCCACCTTCCCCGAAACCCAAGACCAACTCATTGAACGAGCCGGAGAAGCGGCGCGGCGCATCGTGGCCCGGTTCCCGGCAGAAAATTTACTCCTCGTCGGCCATGGGGCTTCGGTGGTGGGCGCGTCCTGGGGGTTATTGAGCGATCGCACCAAAATCCACGCTTCCCTCTGCTGTCTCGTGCAGTTGGAGCGCCATGATACACAGTGGCAACTGATCCACGACGGCAGCGATGTCAGCCACCTCACCCACCCCCAAACCCAAGTCCGCCTCGTTTAGGGGGCTTCAGTGCGATCGCCCTCCCAACAGGTGGACGGGCTTTCGTGGCACAATTCTACCTAGGGAGTCAATCCCTAGGGCTTCGTGTGGGGCCCGATTTTTGGTCAATGGGAACAAGTATGCAGCGATATTTTGCGACGGTGGCGCGGGGGCTAGAACCTTTGGCCGCTCAGGAATTAGAAGCCTTAGGAGCCGAACAGGTGACACCCCAATTTACCGGGGTGGAGTTTTGGGGCGATCGCGCCCTGCTCTATCGGGTCAATCTCTGGGCGCGGACGGTGTTTCGGGTGCTGATGCCGATTGCGGAGGTGTCCTGTCGCAGTGCCGAAGACCTCTATCGCGATGTGCAAAAACTGGACTGGCGCGATTACCTGAGCCCCGCTCAAACCTTGGCCGTAGACTGCACCGGCAGCAATGCCCCCCTCAACCACACCCATTTCACCGCCCTACAAGTGAAAAATGCGATCGTGGATCAACAACGCCAGCGGGGCGGCCGCCGTTCCGATGTAGACCCCCAACAGCCCGATCTGCGCCTCAATCTCCACATTCACAACTACACCGGGGTGCTCAGTCTCGACAGTTCCGGGAGTAGCTTACATCGGCGCGGCTATCGGCCCGCCGTGGGCACAGCACCCTTGAAGGAAACCCTCGCGGCGGCGCTGTTGGCGCAGATTGAATGGAACGGCGATCGCCCCCTCTATGACCCCTGTTGTGGGTCGGGGACGATTCCTCTCGAAGCTGGATTAAAAGCGTTGAATATTGCGCCGGGCCTGTTCCGGGCCCAATTTGGCTTTGAAACCTGGCAGGATTTTGACCCGGATCTGTGGCGACAACTCCGCCAAGAGGCCGAAGCCCAGCAGCGCGATCGCCTCGCCGCCCCGATTATTGGCAGCGATCGCGACCTCAGCACCCTCCAACAGGCCCACAGCAACGCCGAATATTGCGGCCTCGATCGCCTGATCGAATTTCAAACCGAAGACATTCTCGACATGAAACCCCCCTGCGAATCGGGGGTGTTAATCTGCAATCCGCCCTACGGTCACCGGTTGGGGGAGGAGAGCGAATTGGTGGGGTTCTATCGGCAATTGGGTGATCGCCTCAAACAACAGTTCACCGGCTGGACAGCCTACATCCTCACCACCAAAGCCCTCGGTAAACAGGTGGGACTCAAAGCCAGCAAGCGGTT
>CAZCWE010000007.1:2861-3962 GCA_964502285.1 uncultured Spirulina sp.
CAATCGCCTCAAACAATTAGAAAGTAGTGAATCAGCGGGTATGGCCGTGCGGGTGTGGCTGGAGGGCCGACCCGGTTTAGCCGTGGCCTACGGGGAAGTTGACCCGCAGCCGTTGGTGGAAAAAGCGATCGCGATCGCCCACCTCAACCCCACCGAACCCATCGAACTGCCCCGCACCCCATCCCCATCCCCCAGCGATCGCGGCCAATGGATCGACAGTGAAGCCCTGATCGATCTCGGCGATCGCACCATTGCCCAGGTGCTCGATGCCTATCCCGATGTGCTCTGTAGTTTCTCGGCCCAGTGCGATCGCGACAGCGTCCTGCTCCTCACCAGCAACGGGTTTCACGGTCAATACACCACCACCAGCCTCAGCACCTCCGTCGGTGTGGAATGGGTGCGGGGCGAAGACTTCCTCGGCATTTACGACGACCTCGACAGCGAAACCCTGCCCCACCCGGATCAACTCCTCGCCAACCTGTTCGAGCATCTCACCTGGGCCCAAGACCACGCCCCCGCCCCATCGGGCCACGTCCCCGTCCTCTTCACCCCCAAAGCCGCCTCCCTGCTCTGGGATGTGGTAGCCGATGCGATGAACGCCAAAGCCTGCCGCGACGGCTCATCCCCCTGGAGCCACCGCTGTGGCCAGAGCATTCTCGCCCCCAACCTCACCCTCCGCCAAGACCCCCACCAAGGCGTAGGTCACTGCCCCATGGACGACGAAGGCACACCCACCCAAGCCCTGACCCTCATGGAAGGGGGCGTATTTACTCAGATGTATTGCGATCGCACCCTCGGCCGTCAGCTCGGCCTCCCCAGCACCGGCAACGGCTTCCGCAGCGACCTCGGCCGCTACCCCAGCCCCGATCTCGTCAATCTCCTCATCGACCCCGGCTCCGTCCCCGCCGCCCAACTCCGCCACGACCTCACCGATGGCATCATCGTCGATCAGGTGTTGGGGGGCGGCGCGGATCTGTCGGGGGATTTTTCGGTGAATGTGGATTTAGGCTATCGGGTGCGTCACGGTGAGATCATCGGCCGGGTCAAGGATACGATGGTGGCGGGTAATGTGTACGACAGTTTGGGGCAGGCGGTGCGTTT
>CAZCWE010000007.1:3972-28035 GCA_964502285.1 uncultured Spirulina sp.
CGTTTGGGGAGCGATCGCACTTGGCAGGGCAATGTTGCCACGCCGTCGGTGGTGGTGCAAGGCCTATCCGTGGTCGGGGAAGATTGACCGCCGATTTGAGCTTAGATGCTGTCCTGTGGTTGTGGTGCGATCGCCGCATTGGGTGGCCGTAATATTACTGAATTGAACAGAATATTCGGTGAAGATGGAGCATTAAGTTAGAACCTGTCTTATCTACAACAGAAGCATTTGACATTTTCTATAGATTTATGTAGTCCTGTAGAGACTGTTTCGCAACGTAGGGGATTCCACCTTACAATGCAGAGCAAGTCTATCGAGAACGTCCGAATCTTCATTTCTCGATGACCGGATTAAACGCAACACAAACTAAATATATATGCCGACATCAGCACAAGGGCAAGGGGAAACTTTTAACCCGGCCCAAACTCGTCTTTTGCTGTCTCTTTGGGATCTCAATGGTTTGACCCAACCGGTTAAACGCTCAGAATTGAATAAACGGATTATCCGATCCAAAGAAAAAGCCAAAGACTATCAATCCCTCATCGAGACATTAGAGCAGGCAAAAGCCATCAAAGTCTTCACCGAAAAACGCTCTGTGATGGTGCAACTTACCGAAAAAGGCTTAGAGTTGCTTCAAACGGGATTGAATGATCCAAAGTTTAAATTTTCAGGCTCAATCATTGGGACAAAGTTTCCGAATTCGCTCCTCAAATGGTTACGAGAAAACCCGCCCAGCGATTTCAGCCCAACCCCAGCACCCCCCCCAGCTAAAACGCAGCAGACCAAATCCGCAAAATCCAATGGTGTGATCAGCACCTATCAAGACTTTCAAAACAGCATCTTCACAACCTATGATGCCCTCAACAAAAAACACAACTTTAAAGAGTTAGTGCCGATTTATCGCATTCGTCGTGAATTGGGTGACCAAGTGGAGCATTTGAAATTCAATGAGTGGCTCACAGAAATGCAAGCAGACGACATGATCCAACTCATGGCTGGAGAAATGTCCGACATGACCCCAGACAAACGAAAAGACTCGCTCACCCTACCTAGTGGTAACTTTCGTTACTACGTCAAGCGCATCACGTAAGTTTAAGCTGTCGTCTCTTTCCAGTATCGAAGAACTATGAGCCCTAAAAAATTAACAGAGTCTGAGAAACAAGAAATCATATCTCTGTACAAGCTAACAGAGGAAACAACCTCAACATTAGCCCAAAAGTTTGAGGTCACAGCCCCAACGATTAGTCGAATTCTCAAAGCTCAGTTACCCCAGTCCGAATACGAAGCACTGATTCAGCAAAAGCGCCTTAACCGGACATCTCATGAACCCACCCCAGAATCCTCGCCACGAGATGATCAGGACAGCGATCGCAATAATACCAATTCTTCATCCTTAGAAAGTATTCACAACGCGATCAAAAGTCAGAATATTTTCAAAAATATTGGAGTGTTCCGTTCTAATAATATTTGGGGGCGAGAATATCCTGATGTTGTAACCTTTAATTCCCATGCGTCTGATACAGTTCTACAAGCCTTAGAGCAGGTTCAAAAAAATCGTAAGCATAAAGTCACATCGCTAGTGCTAACTGCAACCCAAGGCCAGGGAAAAACTCATCTGATCAATCGTGTGCGCCGCCAGTTGGCTAAACAAGGGAATACTATCTTTGTCTATACCCATGTTTTGAACTTCACGGATTTAGATCAAGTTAATTTCTATTTTCAACAAACTGTTGTTGACAGCTTAAGTCGAGTCAATAACAGCGATGTAACCCAGTGGCAAACATTAGCGACTGCGATCGTTAATCAGGCTGTTAAAAGTCCTAAGACTCCCAAAGAACTGGTTAATCAGTTTGATAGATCTTATCAAAATAGTCTGAACAAGGGTAAGAATCTATTAGAGCTACTCATTCAAAAAATTCACACTCAAAAAAGTATTGATCCCTATATATTAAGAGCAGTGCTCTGGACACTCTCTAGAAAAGCATCCAGTTATGCAGAAAAATGGCTATCTGGAGAAACATTAGAAGATGCTCATGCTCAATTTTTAGGATTGCCTACTTCAATCACCAATCATCAAGACCGTGAAGCTGCAGCCCTGAACATTGTTAAGCAAATTTTCAGCCTGATCAGTGATCATAGTTCCATTATAATTTGCTTTGATGAAATTGATACGGGTGAAAAATATAGTGATGCAGGGCTACGATCTTCTCAAGTCGTCACGATTTTAATCAAGTCACTTTATGACACATTAGAACAATCACAACTGGGTAAAGGTGTTGTAATTTTGACTGTTATGATGCCAGATACGCACCGTGATTTATTTGATTCAATGTCTGATGGTGGAATTAGTGCGCGACTTTCAACATTCACTGAAAATAAACCAATTGAATTAAATTTTCTTGATCCAGCTTCAATGACTGAACTGGTAAGGCTTTATCTTGACACTTTTTATCGTAAAAAACAGCTTACTCCACCTACTCTTATTTATCCTTTTGAGGAAGAACAACTCAAAAAATACGCGAAAATCAATAGGCCAACGGTAAGAGAAGCACTTCATTGGTGTGCTGAAAACTTCAAGATAGAAGAAGAAGTTTTACCCGATAATCCGCAAGAACGCTTTGCCCTTGCGATGAGTCGTGAAAATGAAAATGATTTCACAGAATGTTTAGAAGATAGTGAATTAATTGCCTGTGTTCTACGTTTTAGCTTTACGGTGTTAGTTGGAGAAGTACTTAATGGAGAAACAGAAAGCGGTGAAAAACTAGAGAATGTAATTGTTCATGATGTTGTTGATATTGCTCCGAAGTCTAAAAATAATGACTGGATTAATTTCAAGATCATCGGTACAGATGGCGATAATGAATTTAAAATTGGTGTGATGGTTCTCCAGCATACTCACGGGCTTTCTGTTGGTGCAGGAATGAACCGTATTGTTGATTATCAGACATTTGATTTAACTCGTGGCTGTATTGTTCGATCTAAAACAAGAAAAATCAAAAGCAATTGGGATTCTTATCGATTAGTGCGTAAGTTAATTAAGCACAAGGGAGGAGAATGGGCCGATTTGGTTTTTGAAGATATTCAAGACTTAATTAAGCTCTACACCATTAATGAGCAGAAAGAATCCTATCAATTGACAGATGAACATATCACAGCATTGTCTAAAGAGTATGTGATCGCAAATCCTCTTTTGTTGGAGATTTTGAGCTGCCCTTCAGGGGGAATCGATGAATCAAGTATTGAAGTTGATGATCTTTTTGTTGTTGATGACGTCAAAGATGTAGATCTTGATAGTGAACTTAATGACTTATTGAGTACCTTCCAATCTGAATCGTCTGATCAACCTGACGCACCTAAAAATGTGCAGGTTGACGAAGAGAAAAGAATTCAAGAAATTTCATCTCAGAATTCTGAAGAAGATCATGATTCGCACCTCACTCAGGATGATGATTCATCGGAATCCACCCAACCGAATACACAGGAAGAGTCACTTTGGTTTCAACAAACATACACCGGTAAAAGTATTAAAGCATTTTCACTAAATGGAAATAAATACGATATAACAACATGGCGTGAGTTTTTGATTACAGTGTGTACATTAATGAAGCTGGCTCACAATAAAGATTTTGCGAAGGTATTACAGGTTAAAGGCAAGAAAAATTACTACTTTAGTAAGAATTCTGATGATCTTAAAAATCCCGAAAAAATATCAGGTTCAGGTATTTATGTTGAGACAAATTTGAGCGCCAATCAAATCGTTAAATTTGTTCGTCGCATCATTATTCTTTTTGACTATCCTGAAGATTGTATTCAAATCATCTTAGATGAGGAATGATATTATGGTTCAATTATCTCTTAGTATTCCTTGTCCAGCATTTGAAATTGAGCTTTTATTACAAGGAAAATTGATCGCACTCTTACCCAAAATGTATCTCAAGGGTAAGAGCTTTTTACTGTATCCCCTTGATGATCATAATCCGGAGCTATTCTATCACTCTGAATTTAGCAAAAATGATGTTCTAATCGTGCCGAGTGAGCAGAGCAAAATCACTATTCAAAGCTGGGCTAAGTGTGAATTATGCGAACGAGTTCAGAGTAACCAAAGTATTGAGCAGTTATCCCAAAGTACCGTTTGGACATATCAAGGACTAACCGCCTATCGGGGTCAGCAACCCCATCTTTTTGTTGCTTATCTCAGAGTGTATCGCTTGCTGCAACCGATTGAGATGGATCGGATTCATGATGCTGATGATAAGTTTGGAAAGTTTATGGGGTTAAATCAGGCGATCGCACTGACTGGATCTCAACCTGTTTTGTCAGAGGATCAGTTTGAGGAGTCTGTGCAACGCTTGAACGATCGCCAGCCGCTGATGATTCGCCAAAATTCATCACCCTCCAAACCTAATGTTAGAGAACCAGATGCGATCGCACCCATTCAACCCGAACCCTGCGAACCGATTCAGGCGCAAACTCCCCCAAAACCACCACCCCTGCCCGTACCGGATATTATTCCAGAATTAATCAACGAATCTGCATCGCCTTACGACTTATCGAAAATTGCAGATGTGGGCAATTCCAGTGAAGGTCATGCTTTTGAGCGTCTAGTTCGGCAAGGTTTACTCTTTTTGGGATTTCAAAATTCCGGAGATAATCCCAAAGCCAGCCTTGATCCTGAGACGACGGGGGGAGCGGGTGGGTTAGATTTTTATGCTGATTATCCCTATGCGATTGTGGGAGAATGTAAAGCGACGAAAACCGAAAAAGTCCCCGATGGCACGCCGGCCCAACTTGTTAAGTTAGGACATAAGATTTTAAAAGATCATTATCACGATTGCATTAAGCTTGTGGTCGCAGCGGGTGAATTAACAAATGCAGCAAATGAGACAGCAAGCGGCAATCAAATTAACGTTTTACGACCGGAAACGATTCAACGTTTAGTTGATTTAAAACGCGACTATCCAGGAACAATAAATTTATTTGAATTGAAAGAAATTTTAGAATCTGAGCCCTTTAGTGAGGCGGTAGATGCTCAAATTAATCAGTATATTGATGAAATCATTAATGATATTCAGACTCGAATTCACATTATCAACTTAGTGCAGCAGCAGCATCCGACGAGTGTTGACGTTTTAAAGGGATTTTATCTAGGTCGCTATGGCAAGGTGTTAGACCCGACAGAGTTACATTACATTTTGGTTGAACTTTCATCACCACTGGCGGGTTTTCTCGGTCGAAAAAAGGGTAAACGTTGGCAGGATGATCAGTTCTATTTTGTGCGCGAATTTGACCGAGCATCTCCTTAGTGGTCTGAAGGTTGCACAGCCTCACCGACCTCGGCGTGATCAACATCCACACCGAAGCCGACCAACCCCGCTGGTACTGCGGTGGCGGTAGCCTTGCGGGGCAACATCATTAACCCCACCGATTCGCGATAATGAGATATAGAATCCACCATTACACCGATGAGCAACCCCGCTATTCATGCCCGTACTGTTTTGCTGTACACCGATGAAGAGGGCTACTGTATCGCCGAAGTCCCCAGCTTACCCGGTTGTGTCAGTCAAGGAGAAACCCGCGCCGAAGCACTGAGCAACATTAAAGAAGCCATTGATTTGCACATTGAGATCTTGCAAGAACGCGGCGAACCTGTGCCATCAGACACCATTGAAGTTGTTCAAGTATGAGCAAACTGCCTACGGTTTCTGCAAAACAATGCCTCAAAGTCTTGCAAAATGTTGGTTTTGTGGTGTATCGCCAGCGTGGCAGCCATATCACCCTGATTCGTGATGATCCGAAAGCGCAAGTCACCATTCCCAATCACAAAACCATTGCCAAAGGGACACTTCGCGCCATTTTGCGCCAGGTTGGGCTGACCGTTGATGAATTCAATGCGCTCCTTTAGAACCATTCGGCGCAGGTTATCCCCACCGCAGCCAACCCCGCTGGTACTGCGGTGGCGGTAGCCTTGCGGGGCAACATCACTAACCCGGCTCCCCCGTAGATCGCAACGTTGGCGCGATCGCACTGCCTAAGCCCACCACGCGCCCCGCCATAAACACCGTTAACCCCAGCCAAAGATAGTGGGGATTGCGCAGAACTGCCGCCAGCAGTGCGATCGGGATAAAAACCAGCGCCGCGATCACCGCTGAATTGCGCAAATGTTGCCCCGCCGATAAACCGAGGAAATAGCCATCAAGCAAAAACGCCACCCCCCCAATCCCTAACACCGGAATCAGCCAGGGGGCAAAGCGAGCGGCTTGGGCGATCGCTTCCCCGTGATGGGTTAAGGGACGGAGCCACCAAGCGGGCGCGAGGCAAAAGGCGATCGCAAACCCCAACCCGAGCAGCACCGATGCGATCGCGCCATAGCGGAGTAATTGCCAGAGGCGTTGGCGATCGCCCGCTCCGTACCACCGCCCCGCCAAACTTTCCGCCGCAAAGGCAATCCCATCAATAAAATGCGCCGCAAACCCGAAAATCTGCATCAGCAACGTATTCGCCGCCAACACCACCGTCCCAAAGGCCGCACTGAGATTCGTATGCAGCGCCAACACCGACAGCAGCGCAAAGGTGCGAATCAAAATATCCCCATTCAGCCGAAACAGCTTGCCCCACGCGCCGCGCTCCGCTAAAAGTTGCCGCAGCGCTGCCCCCGTCACGATTCGCCACGGACGCTCGGCCAACAACAGCCCCAGCCCCACGACCCAGACTAAATATTGACTGCCCAAAGTCGCCCAGCCCGCCCCGGCTGCCCCCCAGCCCCACCGCACAATCAAAAGATAATTCAGCACCACATTGCTGCCGTTGCCAATCACTGCAAACAGCAACACCCGCGACCCCTGCGCCCGTCCCAAAAACCAACCCAGCAGCACAAACCCCATCAAATTCGCCGGAGCACCCCCGATCAATGCCCGGTAATAGTCCCGCCCGGCTTGCAGCACCTCCGGATCAGCGGTGAGGAGGGAAAAACTGAGCTGTTCAATGGGACGCTGGGCGATCAGGATGACGATGCCGATCGCACCGGCAAGGACGAGATGGCGGATTGCGATCGCCCATTCTTGCAGCGGGTCGCGCCGTCCGATCGCCTGAGCCGTTAACCCCGTGGTGGCCATCCGCAAAAACCCAAACGACCAATAAATATAGTTAAAAATAATCCCCGCCAACGCCACCCCCGCCAGCGGCGCAAGGGTCTCTAAATGCCCCAAAAACGCCACATCACACAAACTCGCCACCGGAACCATCAGGTTAGACAGCATATTCAACCCCGATAGACGCACAAATTCACGGGTGGGAAAGGGGGGAGCCATGGCAGGGGGTCACGGGTGGGGTGGAATGATTATCCTACCCCGTGCCGTACTGAAACCTGTCAATAACCTAGCTTGCGCTGTATCCTCGCAAGATACGGCAAGCTAGGTTATGGGGAGAGCGATCGCGCATCGGGCTTCGCCAGTGGCATCAGTCCATCAGGTTCCGAGCCGTATCCTTTATGTCTTCCACCACATGGCGAACATTACTTTCCACCTGCTTAACCTGTCCCTGAAACTGGTTTTTCCGGTTACCCGTCAGATTACCAATCTGTTCTTGAGCCTTACCCTCAAGATTTTTTTGGATGGCTTGAGCCCGATTATTTGATGTCATGGCATCCTTCACCTCGTCTGCTGCATTCTGAACCTGACTTTCAAGCTGTTTTGCTTTTCCCATCATTTGATCATTAATATTTCCCGTCACATTACCGATCGCCTCTTGGGTTTTGCCTTCAACATTTTTTTGCATCGACTCAACTCGATGCGTGAGTGCCAATTGTCCAGACGGATGATTGATGATTGGTGATTGGGTCGCAGCAAAGCTCTTGGTTGTTACAACCCCGAATGCGATCATTGCAGTCAGCAAGACCACAAAACTACGAGTCAAAACAAGACGAAAACGCTGTTTCATGAAAATCATATAAACCTCAAACAAGAATAATGTGGATTGAATGGTCGTTGCCAAAATCTATGGCTCATGGCGAAACATAAACACAGCCAGTGACATCAGAAGATAGCTCAAGAGGGCATAGGCAATGATTGCCGCCAGCACATTTAGATCAAAAATGCTACCTCCACCCGACGAGGTGGGGCTAATGAATAAGGTGGAAAATGGTGCAAGGAATGGCGCACATAGGTTGTAAATTAATTGAGCAAATTGATTCTCCGTATTTGCACCGAATAAACGCAAGAAAAACTTAAAGCCTAGCAACAATTCTAAAACACCAAAAAACCAATAGATCCCCTGGACGATCCAGCCTAATGTCGTGGCTCGCTTCGCCAGATTCAGACGTTTTTGGTCTTGATGCAGGAGATAAGCTTCCTCGTCATCACGCAAGTCTTTCCGCCGATTAATATTGTCTTGTTTATTGGTTTTTTTGTGCATTATTTTAGACCCGATCAGTCATACTTTTACTGTCAATACAGAATTGAATGGGATACTCTATCTCTATTTATCAGCAGAGAAGAATGGTCAAAATTACCTTTTTTAGACGTATTCAAAAAATCTCTCAAAGCATTACTTAGCCTTGATTCGTCAAGGACAAGTATTTTTGATCAATTTTTTGCTGGTCAAGGAGGCTCACTGACTTTTTTTGATCCTCACCTGGCAAACAAATTATAGACAACACCGGCAAGTGCTAAGACCAAAAGCAGGTGAATCAAGCCCCCACCAATATTAATTGAAAATCCTAGCAACCAAAAAATGATAAGTACACCGACAATCGTCCAAATAAAATTAGACACATTTTCACTGATCTTTTGAATATTAATTTTGGTCAAATGCGATTATTTCATGAATGCAGTCAAGCAAACAAAATCACAGAATGTTATGTATTGATTGGGTCAGCGATCGCTCAACACAATATGAAGCGATCGCTGACCAGCACAACTAATTAATCAATTGTTTCTTTGAGGTTATCTTTGGCATCTTCAATGGTGTGCTCGACATTTGCTTGTGCCTGCTTACCTTTTCCTTCTGCTTGATCTTTTGGGTCACCGGAAATATTGCCAATGCCCTCTTGGATTTTACCTTCGATATTTTTGGCGACTGCCTTTAATTTGTTTTTTGAACTCATGGCTATTTCCTTCGTTAAATGACAGAATTATTAATCCATCAAAAGCTCAGTGTTAATCCGACTTTCGATGTCATCACTGTAACTAATGTTTTGTTGATTTAACGTATACGTAAGTGATCAGCAGAAAGAATTAACAATCTCATGAGTTTTGTTAAGAATCCCACGGACTTCCCTGGAAATCTCACAAAGTTTCATGCAATGTTGTAAATAGTAACGGGCGATACTTTGGCTTGAAATTTTGGTCAGTCGTTTGAAATATAGCGGCGATTTTATTGATCATAAAGCCGAAAAAATACCGTCATCAAACGACGAAAGCCCCACCACCGTAGCCACTGAGCTGTTAATCTCATCGACTCTAGAAAATGCGCTGCATGGCAAGGTGAGAAGATAGTTAGGGCAGACAATCAGCGCACCCTGAGCGAAGTCGAAGGGTAAGCGGCCGGGCTTCGACACCCTTCAGCAAGCTCAGGGCAGGATTTGCGGGTGGGGTGGAGTGATTATCCTAGGGTTGGGGCGGTGTGGCGGAAGTTCCCAAAATGATCGGCTATTGTTGGGAGAATATAGCGTTACAGAATAATCCATGGTTCTTCCACTCATTCCTCCCGCTGTCTTGGAATTACTGAAAGATACGGCAATTTGGGTTGGCCCAGTGATCGGAAAAGCAATCGCAGGTAAGTATGCGAAAGATGCAGTTGAGGCGGTGAACGCAAAGCTAGGCAAAGTTTGGGAGCGATTGCGGGGGGTCAATCCAAAGGCAGCGAAGGCGTTACAGGCCCTGGAGGCTGACCAAAATCTCGATGCGCTCTCGGATCTGCAAACGTATCTCCGAGATGCGATGGAAGATGACCCAGAATTACAGAAGTTGGTCGCTGAGTTAGCGCAGGAATTAGAAACCGCCAAGAAAAATGCAGTTTCAGGGGTTCATCAGGAAATTTCTGGCGAAAACGCGAAGGGGACGCTCAACTACAACCCCAACAATCAAGGCAAAATCTATCAAGCAGACTCTATCACCATCCATGAAGCCTCCGATTGACTGAAGTCGCCCGACGCTGATCGGGTTCTGATTTTAAGTTTGCCAGCAATCTCCATCAGAATGAACTATGTTTGAGATTGGATTTAATGCAAAATCGAAAATTATCTAATGAGCAAATGAGTTTATGCATTGAAATTATACAAAATCATGTAAATTTGATGAACTTCAAAAATGGAATCTTACAAGAGATTGATAGAAAACTTCGACGAGTAGGATTTGCCGTAAATCGATTACAATTCAATCGCTCTGATTCAGAGATTAATTATGAGCCAGAGCGATTGGTTACTATCGATACAACTCAAGGAATTTTACAAATATGTTTTCATGAAATTCTCAAAGACAATAAGAGATTGTTGGTGTATAAGATTGTAATAAAATACTTGAAATCGCTTAATATCAATATCCTTAATAAGGATGAAATTGATTTGATAATCTCTTATTTGCGATGACCCGATCATCACTAACAATAGACCAAGAAGATGCAATGATTTTACTGGTATTGAAGAGCTGTTCTAATCTATTTCAATGACACTCATCCCATCACCCAAAGACTCCTCAAGCAGATCCGCGATCATGAAACGTAAACCGATTCAAAACTCACCATGTTCCCAACACTCCTGAAACCGTCTACCCTGCTTCCCGACGGACTTCAAACCCAACAAATCAACAACCTCACCCTCTTTAAATTCACCCCCCAACTCGGCGAACGGTTGCAAACCCTCCTCGACAAGCAAAAAGCCGAAACCCTCACCGCCGAAGAATCCCTCAAACTCGCCGCCATTGGTGAATTCGACGACATCTTCAGCTACATCAACGCCGTCATGTTCGCCCAAGCTAATGCCAATTCCTATACCCCATCTTGTGCGACGACATTATCCCCAACTGGCTCCAAATAAAGCTCAATTGCCTCCTGAATATTAGCCAACGCCTCATCCACATCCTCCCCCTCACTGATGCACCCCGGCAGGGACGGCACAAAAACCGTGTAGCCCCCTTCATCACTGGGTTCTAAAATAACTTGTAGCTTCATGGGTCAAATTAAAAAACGCGATCATCTTCCTATCCTACAAGCGACCATCCCCTCACCCAAAGCCTCCTCCAGCAGATCCGCGATCATGAGCGAACTTGAACCCCCCGCGCCCTACACCACCCTCCTCGGTGACATCAAACAAAAAATCCGTACCGCCCAATATCAAGCCCTCAAAGCCGTCAACAGCCAACTCATCACGCTCTACTGGGAGATAGGGCAGAGCATTATTGAGCAACAACAGGGTCAAACTTGGGGGAAAGCGGTGGTCGAACAATTGGCGAAAGACCTACAAGCCGAATTCCCCGGCATTAAAGGCTTCTCAGCCCGCAATATCTGGAATATGCGGAACGTTTACCTGGCATATCATCAAAACGAAAAACTGCAACCATTGGTTGCAGAAATTGGCTGGACACACAACTTGGTGATTCTGGAAAAGTGTAAAGACGATCTCGAACGGGAATTTTATCTGCGGATGACGCGCAAGTTTGGCTGGACGAAAAACGTCTTGATCCACCAGATCGAAAACCAAACCTACGCCAAAACCCTCCTCAACCAAACCAACTTTGATGCCAACCTCCCCGAAGCCGTTCGTGACCCAGCGAAACTTGCCGTCAAAGACGAATACACCTTCGACTTCCTTGAACTCGGTGATGAATACAGCGAACGACAGCTAGAAACTGCGGTTCTTGAGCGTGTCGAACCCTTTCTGCAAGAAATGGGCGGGATGTTTACCTTCGTCGGCAGTCAGTACCGCCTAGAGATCAGCGATCAGGAATACTTTATCGACTTGCTACTGTATCATCGCCAACTGCAATGTTTGGTTGCCCTCGAACTCAAGATCGGTGAATTTATGCCCGAATATGTTGGCAAAATGCAGTTCTATTTGGCTGCCCTGGATGACACCGTGCGCCTCCCCAGCGAAAATCCTTCCATCGGCATCATTCTCTGTAAGTCCAAAAACAAAACGATTGTGGAATACGCTTTGCGCGACTCCAATAAACCCATCGGTGTTGCGACCTATCGGCTTGTCTCAACATTGCCTCAAAATTTGCAACAACAGCTTCCTGCACCTGAGCAGGTTGCCCGACTTCTGGGCAGTATTGAATAAGTATCCTGCTAACTCGGCAACCTCTAAAACAGTTCCGCGCCTTCGATGGGGGGGAGTCCTTGGAGGCGGTTGGCGCGATCGCCGCATTGTTGGGGCGTGGGGAAAAGTTTGCCGGGATTCGCCAGCCCCTTGGGGTTGAACGCCGATCGCACATATTGCATCGTTTCGAGATCCGTGGGGGTAAACATTTCCGGCATATAGCAGTTTTTATCGGCTCCGATACCGTGCTCTCCCGATAGGCTGCCCCCAGCCGCCACACAGAGGCGGAGAATTTCCGCGCCGATTTCTTCCACATCTTCAAAGGCTCCCGGAATGGCTTGATCGTAGAGGATCAGCGGGTGTAAGTTGCCGTCCCCGGCGTGGAAGACATTGGCGATCCGGTAGCCCGATCGCTCACTCAAGGCTTCGATTTCCCGCAGTACCTTCGCCAGTTGAGTCCGGGGCACAACGCCATCTTGGACGAAATAATTGGGGCTCATCTGCCCGGCGGCGGCGAAGGTGGCTTTGCGACCCTTCCAGAGTTTGAGGCGTTGCTCTGGGTCGGTGGCGATGGTGAGCGATCGCGCCCCCGCCCCCCGACAGAGTTCCCCGACTCGCTCGATATTGCCCTCCACCTCCACCGTCAGCCCGTCTAATTCCACCAACAGAATCGCGCCAGCATCGCGGGGATAGCAGCCCAGCGCCACCACATCCTCCACGGCGTTGATGCTGAGGTTGTCCATCATTTCCATCCCCGCCGGGATGATGCCCGCGCGGGTGATTGCGGTGACGGCTTCCCCTGCGGCTTCGATGCTGTCAAAGTCGGCCAGGAGGACGGCGATCGCTTCTGGGGTTTTCAAAATCCGCAGGGTGATTTCCGTCGCCACGCCGAGCGTCCCCTCAGAGCCCACCAGCACCCCCATCAGGTCGTAGCCGGGCATTTCCGGAGCCATGCCCCCCAATTGGACGATCTCGCCGCTGGTGGTGACGACGGTGAGTTCTAGGACATGGTTAGTGGTCACGCCATATTTGAGGCAGTGAACGCCGCCGGAATTTTCCGCGATGTTGCCGCCGATGGAGCAGATGATCTGACTGGAAGGGTCGGGGGCGTAGTAAAAGCCTGCACCGCTGACGGCTTGGGTGACCCAGTTGTTAATCACGCCGGGTTGCACCGTGACGCGCTGGTTGGCGTAGTCGATGTTGAGGATGCGGTTCATCTGCGCTAGGACGATCAGCACGCCGTCGGCCAGGGGGAGCGCCCCGCCGGATAAGCCCGTGCCTGCGCCCCGTGCCACCCAGGGGAGATCGTGGCGATCGCAAATCCGCACCGCCGCCGCCACCTCCGCCGTGCTGCGGGGCAACACCACCAAGGCCGGGCGTTGACGATAGGCAGCAAGGCCATCACATTCGTAGGTGAGCAGTTCTTCCTTGCGGCGAATCACTTGCTTGGGGCTGAGGGCCTGCTCAAATTCGCGACGAATGGCAGCGGGGATAGAGGAGGGGGAAGAAGCGATCGCAGTCATGGCACACAGTCCCAAAAAATCAAGTCAATGCCCTCATTTTAGAAGGAAGCCGCCTCGGTTTTGCCCCCATCCGTCAGGTCTCCGTACCAACCCTGTACAATTTATGGGCAGAGAAAGGAAATTAGCTTGTCTCACTCATTTACAGTGAGGTGGGGGTCTTGATCAGTCAGCATGGCGGAATCGTCACAACAATCATTAAGAGCATCCGCTACGGGCATGGAGCAAGCGAAATCCGTTTGTCTCAGTTCGGCTAGCAAAATCACGCAACTCCGCCAATTGCACGTCTCACGCTCGACGATGCAACAGTTTTTCACCGGCCAACCCATTGACCAAGCTCTCTTCCATAAGATTTGTCGGATTCTGGAATTAAACTGGCAAGACGTTGCCGATTTATCCGATCTTCACATTGAGCAAATTCCCGAAGATCGCAACGGAGACGGGCACAGCCTCTCGTTGCCGAGCGTGTCTCAATTTAATTTGCAGTGGCAAAAACTCAAAGCCCAGGTCAAGACTGCCCTCTATGAGCGGCATCACACCATCCACCTCCTCAACCTCCAAAACTTACCCATCGCCGCCTTAAAATTTGAGGTCTATCTCGTTGAGAAGCTGCCCCGTGATATTTGTGTCAATGCCTACCTGAAGCAGTTCAACCCCCAACATGAGTTTGAGCGGTTTGGGTTGGGCGATCGCAACGAACGCCTCGACGGGATCACCGCCGCCACCAAATACCCCCGCCTGATCATCCTCGGCCAACCCGCCACCGGCAAAACCACGTTTTTAAAATATTTAGCGATCGCCTGCTGCGAACAAGACTATCAACCCGATCACATCCCCGTCTTCATCGACCTCAACACCTTCGACCCCGAACTCCTCAACGACCCCAACGTCCTCGAAAAACTCGTTCAACTCACCCTCAACCTTGACACCCTCAGCGAATGTCAAGAAATTCTCGACTACGGCCATCTCCTCATCCTCATTGACAGCCTCGACACCGTCCCCGACCAAGGCCGCAAAAACGTCCAATTCCAACTCCGCTCCTTCACCCAACGCTACAACCGCAACCGCTTCTTAATCACCTGCCGCACCCAATTCACCGACTACACCCTCCCCACCTTCCGCCATGTGGAAATCGCTGACCTCAACCTCAGCCAAATCGAAGCCTTCGCCCAAGCCTGGTTTACCGCCGAAATCGACATCCCCCAAACCCACGAAATCGCCCGCCAATTCATCACCGACCTCAGCCTTCCCAAATCCCAAAAATTCTTCCAACTCGCCCAAAGTCCGCAACTCCTGCAACTCCTCTGCTGGATGTTTCAATACCTCGGTCGTCTCCCCGACACCCAATTTGAACTCTACGAACTCGGCCTCACCCGCATCCTCGAAACCGCCAGCCCTCCCCACTCCCACCACACCCCCTCCATCTACCTCGAAATCGACATCGCCGAACGCTATCGCCTCCTCAGCTACTTAGCGATCCTCACCTTTGAAAAAAAAGAGCTTTTTATTCACTTTAAAAAATTAAAATCCCACATCAGCCTCTATCTAAAAACCATTCCCAGCTTCAGCATCGGCCCCACCACCATGGCCGACTATGCCAAACGGCTACTCAAAGACATTGAAATGCAGCATGGGATCATTTTTGAGCGTACCCAAGGCATCTATTCTTTTGCCAGTCCCCGCATTCAAGAATATTTAGTCGGCTACTATCTCCTGCGCAACTTCGACCCGAACCACCTCCATAAATCCCTCGACAACGTCACAACCCGCAACTGGTACGAACTCTTTTCCTACCTCACCCAACGCATCGCCCGCCTTGACGACTTTCTGCTCCACATCAAATACAAAATTGATCAACTGGTCGCCCGCGATAAAAAAATTCAAATCTTTCTATCCTGGGTGAATCAAAAATCCATGTTAGTGAAAGTGCCCTATAAAATCGCAGCGGTGCGGGCATTTTACTTTTCCCAAGCCATTGACCATATTTTTGATCCGCGCATTTCTCGCCCCCTTGATTTTTCCCATGCGGTTAATCGCGCCCTCAAATCCTCCCTCCACGATTGGTCGCTGGCCTGTCACCTAGATACGGAATTGGACTATGCCTTTAGCAATAATGTCTTAGAAGAACTCGATGCGGAATTCGTGCTTGATTTAATCTTGAATTGCCTGCTCGTCACCTTCGCCCACGATCTCAGTTTATTCATGACCTTTGCCGAAGATCGTGAATTCACCATTGAACCCGAATTAAAACTCGCCCTCAATCGGTTTCAAAACCAAATACCCGATACCGATCGCGATGCTGCGGATTATCAAAAATGGTGGAAATCGAATAGCCAAACCTGGATTCGGAATTTGCGCCTCGTGATTATTGAGCACCGCAATGTTGGCTATGATTGGCAGTTTAATCAAGATCAAAAAAGCCTCTTGCGCCAATACTATAACGCCAATAAATTGCTCGTCGAATGCCTTTACAATAACTCCCGTGTTGACCCCAAAACGGCGCAGGCGATCGAAGAAACCCTCCTGTTACCCATCGCGGACATTCGCACCCATCACTACCTCTAAGCGGGTACATCCCAGTTATGCAATCCCTCACCCAACCCTCTCCCGCAGGAGAGGGCGTTTAGCTCCCTTCTCCTGCGGGAGAAGGGCTGGGGATGAGGGCACTAGAGGTAATAAGTCTAAATCTGCATCAGTGGGATGCACCCCTTTAAGCTTCATGGTTGAGGGCGCGATCGCCGTCCATCCGGGAACTATCCTATTGCAAGACCCAATTGACGAGGGTTTGCACCGGGTAGCCCGTTGCTCCGGCATTATTGACACCGTTCTCTTTATCCGCCCACACCGGGCCAGCAATATCCAGGTGCGCCCAAGGGGTTTTTTCCACAAACTCTTTGAGGAAGAGAGCCGCCGTGATCGAGCCGCCCGCCCGTGGCCCGGTGTTCTTCATGTCTGCAATGGGGGATTTTAGACCTTCAAAATAGGCGGTTTCGAGGGGCATCGTCCAGAATTGTTCGCCGCCTTGGGTGGCGGCGGCTTGGAGTTGCTCGGCAAGTTCGGCATCGGGAGACCAGAGGCCGCCGATCGTGTTGCCGAGGGCGACGACACAGGCCCCGGTGAGGGTGGCGAGATCCACCATGGCATCAACGCCGAGCTTGTCGGCATAGACGAGGGCATCGGCGAGGGTGAGGCGGCCTTCCGCGTCGGTGTTGTTGACTTCGATGGTTTTGCCGTTGGAGGCGGTGAGGATGTCGCCGGGGTGCATCGCTTTGCCGCTGATCATGTTTTCGGTGGCGGCGCTGATGAAATGGACTTCCACATCGGGCTTCAGTTGCGCGATCGCTTTCGCCGCCCCAAACGTCGCACCGGCTCCGCCCATATCCATCTTCATCGTTTCAATGCCGCTGCCGCCGGTTTTCAGGTTCAACCCACCGGAATCGAAGGTTAAGCCCTTCCCGACGATCGCCACTTTACGGCGGGGCGTGCCGCTGGGCTTATAGGTGAGGTGGATGAATTTCGGCGGCAGATCCGACGCTTTCGCCACGCCGAGGAAGGAGCCCATGCCGAGGGCTTCACAGTCAGCCTGTTCAAGGATTTTCAACTCTAGGCCGTATTCATTGGCGAGGTCTTGCGCCAATTCAGCCAGGGTGATCGGCGTGACGCTGTTGGCAGGGGCGGCGACTAGTTCACGGGCGAGGATTACCCCAGCAGCGATCGCTTCCCCTTTCGCCAAGGCTCCCGCCTCTGACCCCAAGGCTAGTAGGTCAACGGTTTCCAGCACCGCGCCCTTATCTTGGGGGTCAGATTTAAACCGATTATCCACATGGAGCGCCAGGTGGAGCCCTTCGGTGAGCATTTGCGCCGTCTTGCCCACATCTTCGGCCATGGGGAGGCGAATACCGAGGCTTTTCACCGTCTGTTGCTTGGCGAGACGAGCGATCGCCGCCGCTGCCGTCCGCGCCACTCCGGGGTTATAGTCCGCTTCGGGCCCCACCCCCACGAGGATGATTTTGCGCACCGGGCTTTTACTGCCCACCCGCGCCACGGCACTGCTGCCCGCTTTGCCCGTGAATTCGGTCTCGGCGATCAGTTCGGCGATCGTGCCATCGAGGCGATCGTTCAGGGCCGCCAACGCGCCGGTCATTTCCACAGCATCGGCGTAGAATCCCAAGGCTAAAGCATCACCACTCCAATCTAGGGGTAAGGTGTCAACGGTTTTAATCTGCATCGTCAAAATTGAACTCGGTGAAGTATGGTTTCTTATTTTGACATCCTGACCGGGCTTTGGTTGAGGTTGACCTGGTCAGTTGCGATCGCCCCTCATCCCGCTGACCCAATCCCCTCCGAGGAACGGTGCGCGGGGTGGGCTCACGGCGCAACGGTAATGCTCCAGCGCATCCACTACCGATGACCAGAACCCCTGGAGGAGCCAGAGGCTACATCCCCTTTGATACACTGGCCCCGGATTTACCTTGATATGCCTGATACGCATTTTCGATTTTAGTCACTTCCATTTCTATTGTTTCAAGCATATCCAGAAGATAAACGGCATTACGAATATCGTGAAGAGGGCTCTTTTTCTCCGCATCTTTCGCCGTGATCTTGTCAGCTAAATAGGCTTTTTTTCCTTGAATCATTATCTTTGCTTTACCCAAAACGTCTTGAATCATGCACTCGTTATACCCCGGACTCTTACTACGCTTTCTTTCCCTCTGGAATTCATCCTCAATATCAGCCTGACTTGTGTTAATAGAAGGATAAATACGAACGAATGCATCCTGTACTGAGTCTTCTGTGATTTGGCGGGTCAAGAACTGATAAACAAAGGGATCAATGTCTCCTGATTCTAATGGATTAGTATCTATCTGTTTAGAACTATACGATTCGTATAGTTTGACAATCTCTTTGTACTGTGATTCTAGTTCAGTGTTTTCTTTAGTGACTTGCTTCTCTAACGCTTTCGTAGAATCCATAGAATCTCTCGGAATCAAGGTCTCTGGGCGAGTCGGCAAGTCCACATTACCCAATAAATACTCAGGAGACGCATAAGACAACGTGCCGAAGTCCCAAGTTCCCATTTCTTTTGTGTATTCTTTCTTGATCATTCCCCTCAAGAACGATGCTTCTGCGAAGAGAGATGTAATCCCTTTAATCGCTGCATCTAAATTAAATTGGAGAGTTTCTGTCACCACCATGCCCGCTTCATTAAAAACGACCTTCATAACACCCAATGGAACTGTCCCTAATTGCGCTTCTAGCTCACCTTTTAAACCAGCTCTTAGATCTGCAATACCAGGTAGACCGGCTGCCAAACTCAATGATAAGCCAACCCCTAAATTTGATCCTTCTCCTGATACATTTGTCTCTAATTGATTATCCTTGATATCTGCCTTTTGACTCGGTGTCAATAGGAGAGCACCTTTTAGAAATATTTCACTGCTGACATAGAGACCTGGCACGATGGGGATATTTAGTCCTACCCCACTTTCAAACGCTTTCTTCGGTAATTGCAGCGATGGAAAATCAACAGTTGTTTGTTGATCACCGGGAGAAAATGTAACTTTAGCCCCTAAGACATTTAATTTAATTTTGTCATCTTCTATACTTTCTAGACCCACCGGGGATGCCTCTGCCGTTGATTTCAGGTCTGCTAAGGGTTGAAGAGATTCCGACAAATAACGTGCTGCGGACAGAGCTTTTCTGAGTCCTTTGGCTTTTTTCATGCCTTCATCTTCCGACCCTGGCTCATCTGAGCCCGATCGCTTTTTTTGTGCGCCCTCAATTAAGCGATCGATGTAGAGAATCACCAATTCCAGATAGGTGTATGTTGGTGTTTCACCAGGGGCTTTGGTTGCTCCATCGGAAGAGTCTGGCGTGTCAGGTTCAGGCAGATCAACTTCACGAACCTCCAAAACCTTCGCCACAAAATCTAAAAGTTGTTTGACTTCTTTGATTTTCTCGGCACTTAAATATCCTAAAGAGCATTTGATCTTCGCCTCTTCAAGTTCTTCTAGGACTCCTTCAATATCCAATTCATCATCTTCCTTATCCACAGATTCTAGTCCCTCTTCGACTCCTGCAATATCCGAATCATCATCATCTTTGCCACCTTCTTCACCATCCCGCTGAATAACACACTCTATCGGAGTCCGCTGGATCGTGTCCCCGTTTTGTTGCACCACATGGGTCAACTCATGGGCGAGTAATTCCTGACCCCCTTTGCTCTGAGGGGCATAGGCTCCCTGGCGAAAAAACACATCTTGCCCCGTCGTAAATGCCTTCGCTTGGATTGATTCACTTAAATCATTTGCCGTGCTATCCGTATGGATGCGAACACCACTAAAATCAGCCCCCATCGCCGTCTCCATGGGCTGCCGGACACTGTCGGCTAACTGTTGACCTTTGGCCCGTTCCCGCTGAATCGATTCCTCTAATGCTGGTGATGCCATGCCGCCTGCTTCCGTGCCGTTGCGCTGCACCAACGGCTGAGTTTGGAATGGTGACAGTTCGTCGCCGCGTTGGTAGGGCTGATGTTGCATCGTGCTGGGGGGCTCATTGAGCTGCTGTGCAACTGGTGACAGTTCGCCTCGTTGGTAGGGCTGACGTTGCATCGTGCTGGGGGGTTCATTGAGCTGCTGTGCGACTTGAGAGGCGACGTGATCGGCTTCCTGTTCGTAGGGGTCATTTGCTGCCCCGACGATCAGTTTGGCCATTAGGGGCATGCTGGAGGTGGGGGAGTCGATCTCTGGGGATTTTGTGTGTTGGGTGGGGGGTGCGATCGCTTGCTCTGGCCCTGGCTGAGAGGTCGGAAACGGTCGCGAATAGGGGGAGAATTGTTCTTGGGTTGGCTGTGGGTCTGAGGATTTTTGAGAATGGGAGCGACTGTAATGAGAAGCCATGGGAGTATTGAAAATGGGGGCTAGTTTTCAATATCTCAATTCGTTCTCAGGATTGTTTGGCCGGAGGCGCAAGATTGTTTGGCCGGAGGCGCAAAAATTTTTGTAACGCTGTGGGTATCGAGTGGAGCGAGTTCTAAATGGGTGAAAATCATGCGATCGCTGATGAATCTCGATGCCTCATTAGTGCTTGGCCGATGGACTTTATCCCTTTGACATCGCTAAAAAAACGCATTCATGGTGAAGATGCTGTTAGCGCAACGTTACGGCGAGGGGCATTTTGAACAGGGCTTCAGGCATCTCGAAAATGCGATCGCCGTGCAGCGATTTCGAGATTGCCCTCTTTTAATAAAGTCTAATAAAGTCGCGGTCTACTATTCAGATTTGGGTGGGATCGGTGTCCGGCTTGTGTCGTGATGGGATTTGATTCCTTGGCGTTTGCCCCAATAGCGATACCCCACATAGCCGAGGGCAAGCAGTTGCAGCGGCACGATCGCCAACCATTCCCGCGCCCAATTCGCCTCAGGGCCATACCGGGACACCGTGGCAAAACACAGGACACCAAAACCAAGGCTAACGAGGAAAATCAAGGGTTTTACAGAGGGGCGGCGGGGGGTCATGGGGCGTGAATGCTCTACACTATGAAGGGTTATTTTGTCGTCTGTCGTCTGCCATGCCTGCCTATACTCTCCCTGCGGATGCTGCCCAGTTGACCGAATCCACGTCGATCGCCATGGCCCGACAGATTCAGGTTGAACCCATCTTAACGCCTCTGTCCGAGCGAGCGATCGCCTCCACCTACGTCACCCAAGGCAGCGGCAATCCCCCCATTCTCCTGCTCCACGGCTTCGACAGTTCCCTGCTGGAATATCGTCGCCTCCTGCCCCTCCTCAGCGAGCAGCATCAGGTCTGGGCGATGGATTTGCTCAATTTTGGCTTTACCGAACGTCGCCTCGATCTCCCCGCTGGCCCCGACGCGATCAAAACCCACATCCACGCCTTTTGGCAGCACTACATCCAAACCCCGATGATCCTCGTTGGTGCATCTATGGGCGGCGCGGCGGCGTTGGATTTTGCCCTCAGTTATCCGGAGATTGTGCAGCAAGTGGTGTTGCTCGATAGTGCCGGCCTTGCGCCGCGACCGATCGCCGGAAAATTAATGATTCCCCCCCTCGATCGCTGGGCCACAGACTTCCTCAGCAGCCCCAAAGTACGCGAAAAAATCAGCCGCAAAGCCTACTACAACGATGCGAAATTCGTCACCGATGACGCGAATCTCTGCGCGGCGCTCCATGTGGCCGTGCCGGGTTGGAATCAGGCTCTGGTGAAATTCACGAAACAGGGCGGTTATGGCTCGTTTAAGCGGCAATTGCCCCACCTCCAACAGCCCACTCTGATCGCTTGGGGGGCCAAGGATGCGATTTTGGGCACGAAGACTGCGCCAGTGTTTGAGCGGTTGATTCCCAACAGTGAGCTGGTGTGGATTCCGGAAGCGGGCCATGTGCCCCACTTGGAGCAGCCCGCAGCGGTGGCCGATGCGATCGCTCAATTTATCACCGCGCATCAACCCCTATCCTCACCGTCAATTTAATGCGCGTCCTCCATGTGATTCCGTCCCTGTCGCCCCTGCGCGGGGGGCCGACGGCGGTGGCGTTGAATTTTGGGCGGGAGTTGCGGGCCCAGGGGGTGGAGGTGGAAATCTGCACGACGAACGACCACGGGCCAGAGGTGTTATCCGTGCCGCTGGGGGAGCGGGTGGAGTATGAGGGCGTGCCGGTGTGGTTTTTTCCACGGTTTGACCTGCCGTTAAAACAGTTTTCGTTGGGGCGCGATCGCAGCTTCCTGTTTTCCATCCCCTGGACGCGCTGGCTCTGGGAAAATCTCCCCCGCTACGATATCCTCGATACCCATTACCTCTTCGCCTACGGGTCAACGGCGGCCGCAACGATCGCCCGCCTGCGTCACGTCCCCTACACGATGCGCACCATGGGCCAGCTTGCCCCCTGGGCCTTGGCCCAAAGTCGCAAAAAAAAGCAGGTCTATAGTGCCTTGATCGAACGGCGATCGCTCAATCACGCCGCCCTCGTCCATTGCACCACCCCCGGAGAAGCGGCGGATGTGCGCAACTTTGGCATCACCGCCAAAACGGCCATTCTGCCCTTGGGCGTGACACCGGGCGCGATGATTCCCGATGCTGGCGCACAATTACGCCAAACCTACGGAATTTCTCCAAATCGCCCGATTATTCTCTTTCTGTCGCGGATTCACTACAAAAAACGCCCCGATCTACTCCTCGATGCGGTGGCACAGCTAGGCGATCGCACCCCCTGCCATGTCCTCCTCGCGGGCGAATTTCACAGCCCCGATTACGAAGCCGAACTCACGGCCCAGGTGCAGCGGTTGGGGTTGCGCGATCGCGTCACCTTCACCGGGTTGGTCACAGGAACGGCGAAGGAATTGGTTTTGCAAGGGTCGAATCTGTTTGTGTTGCCGTCGTTTGCGGAAAATTTTGCGATCGCTGTGGCCGAAGCCATGGCCGCCGGGTTGCCCGTGGTGATTACCCCCGAAGTCCAGATCGCGCCGGATGTGGAAGCAGCGGAGGCGGGTCGGGTGATTCCGGGCAGGGTGGAGGATTTAGCGGCCTGTTTATTAGAGATGTTGAGTCATCCTGAGCACTGTCGCAACCAAGGTGAACGGGGGAAACAATGGGCGCGATCGCATTACCACTGGCCCACGATTACCCAGCAGTTGATCCGCCACTATCAGGGGGCGATCGCTCAATCCTCCCATTAGCCATTTCTGTCTCGTATGATTGAGGTCTACAGGCGATCCTAGTCGATCCATTCAGGGCCCACTCTTCGACAGGCTCACCTCTTCACAATTCCGTCGTCGTCAACATCATGAAACTTCATCACTACGCTTTAATGGCCGTCCTTGGCCTGTCCACACCATTACTCGTCACAGCAGCACTGCCGCCGGTCGCGATCGCCCAAACCGTCCCCACCGGAGTCTTCCACAGCGACAACTGGATCGTTGTCATTGACTACACCAACAACGCCCTCACTTACTACGGCGAAAGCAAAAAAAACGGCAGCAACATCTACCTCAGCGGCGCATCCGTCGGCGGTAATCCAAACCGTCGCATCTACACTTGGCGCAACGGTGATGTGCGCTATCAAGTGGCCTGGCAACCCGTCCAAACGGATCTGATTCGCCTCCAGGTGTTTGATGGTCGGGGGCGGGAGTTGGTGAATGAATTGCTCGTGGAAGATTACCAACCCTAAACACCGGGCCATATCGCAGTGAGATTGTTGCTTAGGACATCTAAGGTTAATTTTTGAGTAACCGAGGGCTGAGCGGAGTCGAAGCCCGGCCGCTTACCCTTCGACTCCGCTCA
>CAZCWE010000008.1:0-6388 GCA_964502285.1 uncultured Spirulina sp.
TTGCCCTGAGCTATGTCGAAGGGGCGAGGCTTGAAACCCATTGGTTTTGGTCAAAGGCTGCTGAAATATTGATAGGTGAGCCGGGAGAGGGTTTGGATTAGGGTTTGGGCTTGGGGATCATTGCGGGGGCGTTCGGTGATCACGGCGATCGCATAGCGTTTACCATTGGGCACATCCACCAGGCCCACATCCGCGAGGACACCGCCGAGGGTGCCGGTTTTATGGGCAATGATCGCCCCCTCGTCGAGGCCTTGGGGCAAAAGTTGGCGATTTTGAACGGCGGTCAGGGTGTTAAAGATGCGATCGCGCGATCGCCGCGACACCAATTCACCCTGCTCCAAGCGAATCAACAGATTCACCAAATCCATCGGGCTCACCTCATTCGTGCCGCCCAAATCCGGCAACCATTGTTGCACCTTCGTTTGTCGCAATCCCCAGGTCTGAAAGCGGCGGTTGAGGGTCTCATAGTCCCCCAGACGAGCGATGATCATATTCGTCGCGGTGTTGTCGCTGATGGTGATCATTTTCGTCACCGTTTCCAGGGCGGAAAACTGCGTTCCAACGGGGCTATATTGCATCGTGCCCGCTTCCCCCGCCACCAAATCCGCCGTCATCACCAGGGACTCATTCAGACTCACCGCGCCCTGATCCACCGCCTGATAGAACGCTGCGAGGATCGGCAGTTTGATCGTACTTGCTGCCGAAAACGATCGCAGGCTGTTGCGATCGACAAAATCCCCTGTGTCTAAATCCACCACCAACAGCCCCACCTGCCCATCGGGATAGCCGGCGATCGCCTGATCAACACGCGCTTGCAACGCCGCGATCGATGTGCCTAGGGAAAACTGAGCACGGTCACGGAGAGGGTCTTGGCCGCCAAACTGCATCTGGGCTGTTTTGGGCTGCACCGTCGCCGTCTGGGTTGAGGGGGTTTCAGATTGGGACAGGAGCGTTAGCGCAATCATCAAGCCCATCGCAACCCCACCGCCCACGACACCCACCAGACGATAGAGAAAGGCATAATGCTGGGATAATTTGACAGAACGGTGCGATCGCGCCGGATTGCGATCGCTTTGAGTCGGGAGAGAATGGAGCGGCGGCGTTGCGATCGAGGCGCGAATCTCCGCAGCCGTGCGGCGAGGGCGGGACGATCGAGAACGGTGCGATCGAGAAAGTGGGGTAGATGCCCTCAAGGGGGAACGTTTAGTCATTACGCAGTCGTACCGATGTTGTAGAAGTACCCAAAATGTCGTAGGGACGATGCAATTGTCGGGTCAGAACACAAGTATTTATCCAAGAGCAATACGACTGTACAAATTTTCAAGTCTTGAACTCTGACCCAAAGCAAACAAACGAGAATTTTGCTCCTGATTGTCTCTACCGTTATTTATACTAGATCGTTCCATCGAGAGATACAAGCAAAGCTAATGAAAGCCCCACAAGAATAATCATCTCAATACTATTCTTGATCTCAACACATCCACTCAGCAAACACAGCGAGTCGCCTGCCTCAATTCACCCCCCAGCGACGAGTTCAATGAATCAAATACGTCAGCCAGTGTTGCACCGTTCCATCGGTTTCTTCCGCATCTGTGCGCTCCGGTTGCAGCCACCGCCAGGTTTTCCCCTCCCGTTGTCGCTGCAAATAAATATCAAACGAATTCCCCGACTGCTTCACCGTTTGGGTGGGGAGTTCAAGGTCTAAATCATAGCGGCCTTGGAGGTGGTAGGTCGGTAACTTAGCCAGATATTGAGAGTCTAATTGACGAACCTTAATATGAGAAATGCGTAGGTTTGGATTCGTCGCATTAAGCTGTTGACTTAATGCAGTTTGACTATGCTTAACTTGCAGAATAATCGCTTTTTTGATCGTATCACTGTTCGGGGAGAGACTTACTGAGGGTGATCCCCCCCCACAGGCGGTGAGGGTGAACAGCAAGGCAACGAGACACAGCAGCCGTGACACGCGGGAGAAAATGGGGGGCATCTCAGGGAGAACGCGGAAACTCATCAATCTCATTTACAAATACAAAAACGACCTAACCCTAACTTTACAAAGTTATCGAGCCAATCTGCCCATAACAGATTACTGCTGAGGACATCTCACACTAATTTTTAACTAACCAAGGGCTGAGGGTCATCATTCGCGCCGCGTCTCCGCAGGAGATCGCTCGGATTTTAGGGACGTTGGGCGCGGGTTTTAAAGTTTGGGGTGGGCAGAATGGCTGGTGACTTCATGGAGGGAGGGTAATTCGCGCCATTCGAGGCGGTAGAGTTGGAGCGGTTCTTTTTTGCCCTTGACTTTGGTGGGGGGGAGTTCGATCAGGGGATAGTCTTTGTAGTTGAGGCGTTTAACGGTGCTGGCGGCGAGGATGATTTCCCCGGCTTTGGCTACGTCACAGATGCGACTGGTGACGTTGGTGGTGTCACCGATCGCAGCGTATTGAATCAACCGGCGGGAGCCAATATTACCCGCTGCGACGGGGCCGCTGTTGAGGCCGATATGGATGGCGATCGGTTGGCGGCCTTGGTCTTGCCAATCTTGGTTGAGGCGTTGGACGGCGTGCTGCATTTCGATCGCCACTTGGACGGCGCGATCGGTGTCGTCGGGGCGGGAATAGGGCGCACCCCAGATCGCCAGGAGGGCATCGCCGATGTATTTTTCCAACGTGCCTTCGTAGGTAAACACAATATCTTCCACCATGACATTGAAATAGTCGTTGAGCATTTCGAAGTCGGTGATGTCGGCAAAGAGGGCGGTGACTTCGGTTTCAATGATGCCGAGGTCGCCCCCTTCCCGGAGTTTGCGGCTAATGGTGGTGGGGAAAAAGCGTTCGAGTTTGTCACGCCAGATCGCGTTTTCGCGCATTTTGTTGGCGAGGCGGGTGGTTTCGATCGCGATCGCAGCCTGATTCGCCAGCGCCGTGAGAAATTCTAAATCCTCCTCAGAATAGGCATTGGAGCAGGTTAAATTATCCACATACAACACCCCGATCACCTGATCACGGGGTTGCAGCGGCGCACACATGGAGGCGCGAATCGCCTGGATCAAAATCGAATGGGACCCCTCAAACCGTCGATCTTCAGCCGCATCATCGGTGAGCACCGCATCCCCATGACGGCGCACATAGTTGGTGATTTTGGTGCTGTAAAACTGATAGCGCACGGAGAGGCCCGATCGCGCCTTAACGGCCTTTTGTTCGAGTTTTTTGGTGCGTTCATCCACTAACAACAATGCCGCCCGATCCACATTCATAATTTCGAGCAATAATTCCAAAATCTTATCGAGGAGTTGATCCGGGTCAGCGGATGATGCGAGTTGTTTGCTGACTTCGAGGAGAATTTTTAACTTATCAACGGCCCGTTGGTTTTGATCCTTTTCTTTGAGACGAAGGCCGGAACCGGAGCGTTGATTTTTATCAATGAAGTCTTCGAGGGCGACCTGGGTTTGCTTGGGGGAATAGTGGCGGACGATGGGCAGCGGTGCATCGGTGGGGTCTTCGTTTTCCTCGGTATCGGTATCCGTATCGAGGAGCTTCAGGGGAACCATGCCCAGGGTGATGCCATCGTCGAGGCTGATTTCCCGCTGTTTGATTTTGATGTTGTTAATAAATGTTCCGTTGAGACTTTTTAAGTCCCGCACGAGAAAGCGGGATTTTTCAGGATTGGTGCGATCGCGCTCCATCAAAATTTCCGCATGGCGACGCGACAAACTGTTATGTTTAATCACAATTTGATTCGTGGGCGCACGGCCAATGGTGTTCCGTCCCGGATTGAGGGGATAGATTGCTTCGTGATCCGTATCAGGGTTGCACACCAAAACGTAGCCCATAGTCTCTTTATTGCAGGGTGGCGAGATAGTCTGCGGAGCCAACACGATCGAGACGGGCTTGCTTCTCTAGCACTTGATCGGTCAGGGACTGACGGTAGGCTTGCACCTGAGCCAGCAGGTCAGGATCATGGGCGGCCAACATTTGCACGGCCAAGAGTCCGGCATTTTGGGCATTGCCGATCGCCACCGTGGCAACGGGAATCCCCCTCGGCATTTGCACGATGGAATAGAGGGAATCCACGCCGTTGAGTTGGCGGGTGGTGACGGGTACGCCGATTACGGGTAAGGGGGTGAGGGCGGCCACCATGCCGGGTAGATGGGCCGCGCCGCCTGCGCCGGCAATAATCACTTTTAAGCCGCGCTCGTGGGCGGTTTTGGCGTAGTCTACCATGCGGTCGGGGGTGCGATGGGCGGAGACGATCGCCACTTCGTGGGGAATGTCAAACTGCTCACAAATGGCGATCGCAGCAGCCATTGTCGGCAAGTCGGAATCACTGCCCATAATAATGCCAATCTGGGATACATCATCGGTCATGGGGCGTTTCTCCTCAGTCTGGGAACGTTGTGAATTGATTCTGTGAATAAAGCCAAGATCGGGACAACTGGAATTTCATTGTCCCAAGAGAATATCTGTCTCAACTGTATCAATGAGCGCGTTCCCCTTGGTATTCTGAGGAGATTCTGGCGGAGTTCTGAATTGATGACTGATTGTGTACTCACCTATGCTCGCTTACCTGGCCGGTCTGGTCTGCACCATGTTTATTTTGAGGGGGGCGCGATCGCAACCATGATGCCCGCCAGTTCCGATCCAGAGTCCTTGCCATCAGTCCCTCAATTAGATTTTGACGGGGATTGGTTGTCCTTGGGGGGAATTGATTTACAAATTAACGGTGGCCTGGGGTTGGCATTTCCGGATCTCCAAGCGGGCGACCAAGAGCACCTCGATAAAATTGCCGCCTATTTATGGAACCAAGGGATCGACGGCTTCTGTCCAACGATTGTCACCACCTCCCTCCCGAAAATTCACCAAGCCCTCGCCGTCCTTGCCGCCTCTCCCCTGCGCCACCCCCAGCCCCACCGCGCCCAAATCCTGGGCGTTCACCTCGAAGGCCCCTGCCTCAACCCCACCAAACGCGGCGCACATCCTGCGGCCCACCTGCAACCCTTGAACCGGGACACCATGGCGCAGATCGTCGGGGACTACGGCGAGTTGATTCAGATCGTCACCTTGGCCCCGGAACTTGACCCGACCGGGGAGGCGATCGCCTTCCTCACCGAGCACAACATTATCATCAGCCTCGGCCATTCCCTCGCCACCGCCCCCGAAGCCCACCAGGCCTTCAGCCAAGGCGCAACCATGGTCACCCATGCCTTCAACGCCATGCCGCCCCTGCACCACCGCGATCCGGGTCTCCTCGGAGCGGCTCTGACCCGTGAAACGGTGCGCTGTGGGGTGATTGCCGATGGGGAGCACGTCTGCCCGACGATGTTAGATTTTTTGCTGCGCATCGAACGCGATGGCCTGTTTTTGGTCAGCGATGCCCTCGCGCCCATGGGCTTACCCGATGGCGAATACCCCTGGGACGATCGCACGATCACCGTCACCCACGGCACTGCCCGCCTCAATGCCGCAACCCTGGCCGGGACAACGCTCCCCCTCTTGGCTGGGGTGGAAAATCTCGTGCGCTGGGGCCTGTGTGAACCGGGACGCGCGATCGCCCTGGCCACCGAGTCCCCCCGCCGTGCGATCGTTCAACCGGGCCTACGGGTGGGACAGTCGGGCCCCTTTCTCCGTTGGTCACGGGATGCCCAAACCTCCGCCCTGCACTGGCAACGCCTCGACCTCCCCACGGGTTAAGGTTCAATCATGACCCAACACCAGGAGCGATGCGGTATCGCTTCGACGTTTAAAGGAAGAAGATGGCGATCGTTGCCAAGTCTGCCGGAGAATTGGGCTATGGTAAGCGAGGGAGATACTTCCCGCTGTCTTGACTTGCGATCGCCTATGGCTGCCACCGTTGTTGAAATCCTCTCCGCCGACGAAATTCGCCGCACCCTCACCCGCCTCGCCTCCGAAATCATCGAAAAAGTCGGCGACCTCTCCCGCGTTGTCCTCGTTGGCATCCATACGCGGGGCGTTCCCCTCGCCGCATCCCTCGCCGCTCAAATCCAGACCCTCGAACAGCACGACGTTCTCGTCGGTCAGTTGGACATCACCTTTTACCGGGACGACCTCAGCGCCATCGGCATGCGCACCCCCGCCAAAAGCACCATGCCCTGCGACCTCACCGATCGCATCGTCGTCCTCGTTGATGACGTGATCTATAAAGGGCGCACCGTCCGCGCCGCCCTCAATGCAGTGGGTGAGTTCGGCCGCCCAGATCGGATTTATCTTGCGGTACTCGTCGATCGCGGCCATCGGCAATTGCCCATTCATCCCGACTTCACCGGCCGCCATTTACCCACTTCCTCCGAAGAACAGGTGCGCGTCTATCTCCAAGGTCACGACGGCCACGATGCTGTCGAGCTGATCCGAGCGGATTAGTCTACGGCAAC
>CAZCWE010000008.1:6398-13369 GCA_964502285.1 uncultured Spirulina sp.
AGAAATAGTACTCGTAATCTATGTCTATCTTTCGTCACTGGCGACATCCTCGTTTTCCTGATGCGATCGCCCTGTTTAACCTCACCCTTCTGTTCGTCATCAGTTGGCATATCCCCTATTACATTAGTGACGATGCGGCAACCTTACTCAAATCCGCCCAGCAACTGAGCCAGGGCGCAACCCCATGGCTCCAAAGCCTAACCCTGCCGAGCGTTACCGATATTGCCCAAGATACCCAAACCTGGATTGTCTGGTATCCCCCCGGCATGACCCTAATCTACTACCCCCTCATCGCCCTCGGTCTCCCGCTGGGCATTGCCGCCCGGATTACCTCCTATTTACTCCTGATCAGCGGCAGTCTGGGGTGGCTTGCGATCGCCAAACACTTCAAAATCCCCCAACCCGTCCAAATCATCCTCGCCTGCACCCTCCCCCTCTACGCCATCTCCGTCGGCGGAGCCGTGCGCCTCTGGAATAGCGAACTTCCCCCCTTCGGCCTCCTGCCCTGGCTCTATCTCTACGGCCTCCACCTCGTCGCCCGCTGGAAAGCCCAAGCTGACTCACTTTGTCTGCGTCACGTCACCCTTGACATCGCCCGGATTGGCCTCCTCGCTGGCAGTGTGTATTGGTTGAAATATTCTGCATTCACCGCCGCCTTTGCCCTCTGTATCTACATTGCAATTGAATTTCTATTCCAAATCAAACCCGTATTTTCCTGGCCGCAAAAACTGCTCGCCCTCAGTGTCGGGGGCTTAACGGTTGCCATTCCCCCCATGCTCCTCTCCGGGGTCAACCGAGCCTTAACCCAGACTGTAAATATTATTGAACAATCGGAATTATCCGGTTTTTCACCAGGACATCCACGGGGTTGGTATATGCTGCTGTTTATTCTAGCTGTCCCCAGTCTTTACCTCTTTCAGGGAATGTTCTTATGGATGCATTTCGTCTTTTTTAGTGATAGTTGGCTGCCTTTCTTTTCTAATATTATTTTTCAAGATCGAATTATTCCCCTCGCCATTCTTGTCTTGCCGATCAGTGCGAGCATGGCCTGGCTGGTGTGGCATCACCGCTATCACTTCAGTTCCTCACTCCTTCTCTTTGCTGGCTGTGTTGGGTTGCTGCCAATCTTGCCCCTCACTTACCTATCCAATCGCATTGGCTATAATTATTTGATTTTCAATCCACGCCATGCATCCTATCATTTTATGGTCTTTGAAATAATAATTTTAACAATCTTATGGCAAGCTCTTTATCCACTTCGCAAAAAAATTAGTCAGCATTCAATTAAGTATTGGGCAGTGCTGCTTTTTGTTGTAATTTTTCCTAATCTTTTTCATGTCTCTTATTTCGTCAAGGATTATTTTATTGATCAAAATTACTCTAGCTATATTGCCAATGCAAAGCGGATCGAGGATCGCAACATGGATTCTCACAATACCGCTGTGCTTGTTCATCAAATTCAACGCTTAATTCAACAGCCAAAACGAGATGTCGTTGCGCTGGCAATTAATAACATCAGTGCTTTTTCCTCATGGTTTATTGTGAATGGGCGGGTGTTGCCCCTGGCCCATGCGGATGAAGCCTTTGTCGTCAGTCATGGGCGGGCGATGAATATTCATAGTCAAACGCCATTTGTCACATCGGAGCCGTTGCGGGTGGTGTTGGTGGTGTCGCGTTCGATTGAGCGCGATCGCACTTGGTTTCAAACGATCAAAAATCGGTTTCCCCAAGCGACGGGTTGGCAGAAGGTTCCGGATCAACAGTTGCCGGAGTCAGCGGTGTCGATCTACTTTACGGATCTGGTGGTAGAGGAGGGGAGTCCGGCGGGGACGAACTAGGGGGGACATGAGGGAGATTGCTTGCGACTCAATCATCACAACATGCATGATTTGCATTGATAATCAGGTTTTGCCACTTTCACTACAAAAAAAATAATCGAGTGCCTACACCATGGGGGGACGTTGTACCATTCCCCTTTTCGTGACTATGCTGCTCCGTCGTTTGTTGAAAGGATTAGGTTCGATTCGCGTGGCTGTGCCGTTGATGGCAACCATTGTCGTGATTCTAATCGGGGCGACGGTGTACGAGTCTCAGGTGGGGTCGAGTACGGTGCAAGAGGTGATCTATAAGAGTCCCTGGTTTGGGGGCTTGATGTTTTTGCTGGCGTTGAATTTGGGGATTTCGGCGGCATCGCGCTATCCCTGGCGGGGGGCGCGGAAGGTGGGGTTTGCCCTGACCCATCTGGGTTTGATTGTGATTATTGCGGGGGCGGCGGCGGTGATCCATGTGGGCGTGGAAGGGATGTTGCTCGTGCGCACGGATGCAAACCCGACGAATCAGATTCGGGTGGAGGGAGAATTTTTAGAGGTGATGCAGCCTGATCAATCCCTCGCCCAGGGGGAGGTGGTGATCACCAATGGACAGGTGAAGACTCGGCAGGCGGCGGGCTTGGAGTTGCTGGATTATCGTGAAAATACGATTAAGACCGTGAGTTTTCAGCCGGGGGGAGCGGTGGCGAACCCGGCGGTGCGGTTGGAATTACGCAGCGATCGCATGGCCCAAACTGTGGATCGCTGGTTAGCGATCGCGCCGCTGCCCTATCGCTCCGTCACCATGGGCCCGGCCTCACTCTCGATCTCCCGCGCCGACAGTGAGGCCGAACTCGACACCCTGTTACATCCTCCCTCGGACAGTGACGATCATCCCTGGGGCACGTTAACCCTGACCACATCCGGCCAGAGTGACACCGTCGATCTTCAGGCCATGGCCCAAGGGACAACACCGATCCAGTTGGGAGAGATCACGGCGCAAGTGGTGGCGGTGTTTCCCAATTTTCAACTGAATGGCCAGGGGGAACCGGTGAGCGTTTCGGAGGAGTTTCAAAATCCGGCGGTACAACTCACTGTGCAATCTCCCACGGGCGAGGAGCGGTGGTTTGTGTTTGCGAAACCGGATTTTCCGCCGGTACGCACCCCGATCACGACGGCATTGGCGGAAGATCTCAGGGTTGAATATGCGATCGCGCCCCCTCAGCCCCAAGACTATTTCCAAGTGGTGATCGGGCCCGACGCGCAACTGTATTACGTGGCGAAATCGTCCCAAGGGGTCAAATCTGGCCCGTGGGAATTGGGTCAAACCGTCACCCCCGGCTGGGCGGATTTCCAGATTCGTCTCGCGGCGGTGCTCGACCATGCCCAACTCCACCGCGAGATTGTCCCCGTCGAAGAACCGGGCCTAGAAGGATCGCCCGCCCTGAAAGTGCGCACGGCGGCGGGAACCGAAGCCTGGCTGCCCTGGGGTGAGCCCACGGTGATTGATGAACCCAACGGCGAAACCCTCGCCGCCTTTACGCCCAAGTTGCTGCAACTGCCCTTTGCGGTGCAGTTGGATGATTTCATCGTCGATCGCAATGAAGGCTCGGAGTCGGTGGCGATGTGGACGAGTGTGATTCAAATTATCGATCCGGTGGCGCAGTGGGTGGAGTCGCGGCGGGTGTGGATGAATCATCCCACCTGGTATCACGGCTGGAAGCTGGCCCAAGCCTCGTGGAATCCGGGGGATCTGCAACAATCCACCCTGCAAGTGAAGCGGGAACCCGCTTGGGTGACGGCGTTAACCTGGATCGGTTCGGCGCTGGTGATTAGCGGGATTGCGGTGATGTTTTACGGCCCGGCGTTGGTGAAGCAATGGCGGCATTCGGAGCCATCCCCTGCGCCCCTTGCGTCAGAGTCTGAAATGGGATTGACCGGTGCGATCGCAGCCCCCGAAAGCGTATCCCCATCCTAACGATGCCCTCATCCCCGACCCCCTTCGACAAGCTCAGGGCATCGCTTCTCCCGCAGGAGAAGGGAGCCAGAAGCCCTCTCCTGCGGGAGAGGGTTGGGTGAGGGGCTCTTATGACTGCTCTTTTTAAACCTCTCGATTGAACCCATGAAATTTGCAAAATTCCTGATTGGATTCTGTTTAGGCTTGATTTTGATTGTGGTTCCCTTCAGTCAATTTCCGGCCTCACCCCTTGCCCCGCTGCAAGATTTAGCCGTGCAACTCGACGGGCGCAAAAAGCCCTTAGATACGGTGGCGCGGGAAACAGTGCAGCAAATCCACGGCCGGATGACCTACACCGCCACCAACGGGGAACGTCTCGACGGACTCCAGACCTATCTCGCGCTGCTGTTTAACGATCGCGACTGGAACCAAGAGCCGTTTATCCTCTTCAACTACCGCCCCTTAAAAGCAGAGGTAGGGCTAGATCCGGAGCAGAAATATTTCACCTTTGCGGAGTTGATGCGATCGCGCCTCGGTGGGATCGTCTCCACCGCCCACCAACACCAAGCCCAGGATCAAGACCTGAGCCGCGCCGAACGGGAAGCCCTGCGCCTGGAAGACCGCCTCTCGCTGTTGATCGGCACAGTCAGCAGTGAGGAACTGCCCCTTGTGCCCCATCCCAGCGATCGCCAAGGCGCATGGGTGGGCATTGCCGACGCTGCGACCCTCTATCCCCCCAGCACAGCAGAGCAGATCACGAACCGCTACCAATCCCTGCGCAACAGCTACCGCCAACACACCGGGGATCTCGCCGTCCAAGCCCAGACCCTCCACGATGCTCTCGCAGACCTGAGCCCGACGGTGTACCCCGCCACCGCCCCCCTCGAACGGGAAACCCGTTTTTATCGTCTCCATCCCTTCGCGAAAGCGTGGCGACTCTATGCGATCGCCTTCGTCACGATGTTGCTCGTCGTCCTCACCGGTAAAAGCGAATGGGATCAGACTGCGATCGGGTTGTTCGTCGCCGGGTTGGGCATTCACGGCTATGGCTTCGTTGAGCGGATGCAGATCGCGGGTCGTCCTCCGGTGACGAATATGTATGAATCGGTGATTTGGGTGAGTTTTGGCGTGGCAGCGATCGCGCTCCTCTTTGAACTCCGTCACCGCGCCCGCTACTACCTCCTTGCTGCCGCGCCCCTTTCCATCGTCTGCCTCCTCCTTGCCGACAGCCTTCCCGCCGTTCTCGACCCCAGCATCCGCCCCCTCGTCCCCGTCCTGCGCGATAACTTTTGGCTCAGTGTCCATGTGCCGACGATTACCCTCAGTTACGCCAGCTTCGCCCTCGCCCTCGGCCTCGGCCATATCCTGCTCGGCTTCTATCTTTTCGCGCCCCAATCCCCCCGCATCGCCCAACTCAGCAAATGGAATTACGGCGTGCTGCAAGTGGGGGTGTTGCTGCTCACCACCGGGATCATCCTTGGCGGCATCTGGGCGCATTTCTCCTGGGGACGCTTCTGGGGTTGGGACCCGAAAGAAACCTGGGCCTTGATCGCGCTGATGTGCTACGTTGTGCCGCTCCACGGTCGTTTAATGGGGTGGCTGGGTTCCTTCGGGTTAGCCGTGACGAGCGTGGTGGGGTTCAATGCGGTGTTAATGGCCTGGTATGGCGTTAATTTTGTCCTCGGTACGGGTCTCCATAGTTATGGGTTCGGCACGGGGGGATCGCAGTGGATCATTGCGGGGTTGATTGGGGTGGATTTGCTGTTTGTGGCGATCGCTGCCGCCCGTTTCAAACTCCGCCCGGCTCCCGTTGCACCCACCCCCGCTACTGAACCCCATGTGGTGGTCACCAAACCGGATGTTCCTGTGCAACAGTCTTAAGCCCTTCTGTTCTCTACTCTCAATTCCCATAGGTTCAAAAAAACATCATGGAACGTCGTCAATTTTTAAGTTGGGTGAGCGTCGGCATGCTCGCCACCTCCCTCCCGATGGTCTTAGCCGCCTGTAGTGCTGACACCACAGCGGACGAACCCAGTCCCGAAGACTCCCCCGCAGCTCCTCCCGAACCCACCATCGACACCACCCCGCGCGAGGACGGTTTTCAAGCCCTCGCCACCATCGAGCAGGTCAACGCCGAACCCGTGGTGGATAAAACCAATACCGCCGCCTATGTGATGATTTTTCGGCATCCGGACACTGATGCTCTCGTTGCCCTCAATCCCATGTGTACCCATCAAGGCTGCACCGTGAAGCTCGACCCCGACGCGAAAACCTTGCCCTGTCCCTGCCATGGCTCGGTCTTTGCCCTCGATGGGTCGGTGACCACGGGGCCGGCGGAAAGTCCGTTACCGCTGTTTGAGGTGAAGGAAGAAGAGGGGTTAGTGTTGGTGAAAGTGAGCACTTAGGCGATCGCAACACGGGTGACCCAGCCGGTGACTTTTCGACGGTGCATGGGTTCCGGTGGCCGGACGGTCATCTTTGATGAGCGCGATCGCCGCATTGGGTGGCCGTCGTGGTGCATGGGTGCGGCGCGATCGGGCTTGCCTGCATCCATGGCTTAAAATTTCGTTAGGCACACACACGCTCATTGATTAGTCCCACTGTCCTATGGTTGCTCTCAATCAAAACCAATCCCTACCAACCAGTGCGGAACTCCCCTGCTCGGACGATACACCCGTGGATAACGAAGACCAAAACCTCCTACCGAATTATCTGCTCTTCTTATTACAACGGATTTGGCGCGATCGCACCGATTGGTATTTTGGCGTTGATATGGGAATTTATCACACGACGGGTGCGAGCCCGAAGGTTCCCGTGGTTCCCGATGGGTTTTTAAGTTTGGGTGTGCCACGACGCAAACCCGATAACCAATCGCGATGCAGTTATGTGTTGTGGGAAGAAAATAATATTCCACCGATTTTAGTGTTAGAAATGGTGTCGCTCACACCGGGGGGAGAATATGACGAGAAACTCGCGATCTATGCCCGGTTAGGAGTGTTATATTATGTGATTTATAATCCGGAATTTTGGCAACGCGACCGGCATTTACCCTTTGAAGTGTATCAATTAATCGATGGGGAGTATGTGTTACAAATTGGGGAGCCGTTTTGGTTTCCGGAACTGGGGTTAGCCTTGGGGCGTTGTCGAGGACAATTCGGCGGTATCGAGCGCGAAATGCTCTCTTGGTTTGATCAACGGCGCGATCG
>CAZCWE010000008.1:13379-27697 GCA_964502285.1 uncultured Spirulina sp.
ACAAGCCGATCTCGAAACCCAACGGGCTGATCGCGCCGAACAGTCCCAACGCGAGGCGATCCCCCGTTTGGCGGCGATGGGGTTAACGGCGGAACAGATTGCGGCGGCGTTGGCGTTGCCCGTGGAGGTCGTGACGGCGGCATTGTCTTAGGGCCATGGTTGCCCGCACTGCACGAAAAACTTAACGTTTGGGGTAGGAGTTTCTGGGTAGATTGACAGAAGCTCACTTCAATTCATTATCGAGGCCAAGCAGGGGGGAACCACCACTAAGGGCACGGCAAAGCGCGGCACATCCACCTATCGGAAGGCGATGGAAGGGGTGTTTGTGCAGGCGATCGCCTACACGCGCCATGTGCCCACGAAGCCGCCGTTTGTCCTCACCTGCGACATTGGCGATCATTTTGAGTTGTGGCAGGGGTTCAACGGGGACTATGGCGGTTATGGAGCGCGGCGGGATATCCCGTTAACGGCGTTACGGCAGCCGGATGTTTTCGCGCTGTTCGTGGATATTTTCAGCGACCCCCAGGCGCGGAACCCGGAGAAGATCGCGGCGCGGGTGACGCGGGAAGTAGCGGCGGATTTGGCGGAACTGACGAAGACCCTGGAGGGGCAGCACGACCCGCAAGAAGTGGCGCATTTTCTGATGCGGTGCATTTTATGGTTTTATTCTAGATCAATCGTTCCGTCACGCAACATGGCAATCATTACATTACAAAGCTTAAAGCAAGAAGCAAAAAAATTTGCAATAGAAGAGAGTCAACATCGTGAACCTAGCTTGTATGGAATGGATAATGGTAAATCCATAGGAACTTATATCGAGCATAAATTTCAAAATCACTTAAGGTCTAGCGGCTATCAGTTTCAGACTGGGAACTCTGCAAATGGAATTGACATGCCGGATATTGAAGTTGACATCAAAGTAACAAGCATTCGTCAACCACAGTCATCTTGTCCATTTCGATCTGCTAGGCAAAAAGTTTATGGACTCGGATATCATCTTTTGATTTTTGTGTATGAAAAATCAGATGATCAACAAACCCAAACTAGCGTGCTCAAAATACAAAAAACTATTTTTATTCACAAAGACAAGACTGCTGACTATCAATTGACCTCTTCTTTGCGTTCAATCTTAGAGAATAATGGAAATTTAGATGATGTGATAGCTTGCTTAATAGATAAAAATCTGCCAGTAGACGAAATTGGAGCTTACAACCTTGCAAAAGAAATTTGTGAAAATCATCCTTCGCAAGGTTTTTTAACGATTTCTAATGCATTACAGTGGCGCTTACAGTATAGCCGAGCAATAGAACTGGCTGGCAAAGAAATTGGTCTTGATTATTTACATTGAAGTGATTGCGAATGAAAAAAGAAAAATCACCAATAAGTATGTTGAGGACAGTAGAGCTTTTTTGTGGAATAGGAGGTTTTCGGATTGCGGCTGATGCATTGAACATTAAGACAATTTGGGCAAATGATATAGAAGAAATGGCTGCCAGTGTGTACATGTATAACTTTGGCAAAGAAAATTTTTATAAGGGCAATATTTGTGAGATTTCAAGTGATATTCCAAAGCATGATATTTTAACTGCTGGATTTCCTTGTCAGCCATTTTCAAGTGCTGGAAAAAAGATGGGAATAAGTGATTCACGCGGAACATTATTTTCGGAAATAGTCAAGGTACTGTATGAACAAAAGCCGAGCTTTTTTATTTTAGAAAATGTTAAACGCCTATTGTCAATGGATTCAGGGCGTCATTTTGCAACTATTCTTAATTCGTTAACTCAAGCTGGATATTCAGTTGAATGGCGTGTTTTAAACACTATTTGGTTTGGACTTCCGCAACACAGGGAGAGAATTATTATTGTGGGTTGGCGGAATAGTGATTTTCGATCATATCTTTACCGAAATGATCAAGAATTCAAGAAAAATTCGCAATGCGCAGTTGAATTTAGTGATAACAGTATTCAAAAAATCATAGAACATCAATACAAATTCAAGTCTTGGGGATTAGCTTGGAAAGATTTTTTTATTGACCGAGATATCAAATATCCACCATGTTGTATGAATCCTAATGTACGACTGCATCATATTCTTGAAGAAAGTCCCGATCTTGCTTTTTTCTTTACAGAAGACACCTTAAAAAGGATCAAAAAAAGTGAGAAAGTCGATCGCTACTTTAACGGTGTTGAAATCCTATACAATCAGAAAGGTGGCGCTCGCATGGGTTATTCAATTTTTGGCATTAATGGTGTTGCACCAACACTGACAAGTACAACAAGTCGCCATTATGAAAGATACAAGGTTGGAGATCATTATAGACGACTGACAAATGTTGAGTATGCCCGCTTGCAGGGGTTCTCAGATAATCATTGTAAAGAAATCAAACCTTATCATCAATATAAATTATTTGGTAATGCAGTCCCTCCACCTTTAGTTAAATGGGTTATGAATAGGTTGATTCAAGGGCATTGTTCTCCAGTAGTATTGAATCAATCTATTGCAGGGAAACAGCTTGAGCTTTTTCTGTACTGAATTACTTACCAATCTAAGTAGTTCACTTCGACATCACCATCACCGGAATGTATAACCTCCTCGAAAAACTCCGCAACGGCGAACCCTTCACCGACAAAGACCGCGACTATAACGATCGCGCCCTCGTCTCCACTCTCAAACAAATCCACGACGAACTCGATACCGCCGTTCTGGATGCCTACGGTTGGCCCCACGACATCACCGACGAGCAAATCCTAGAAAACCTCGTCCAACTCAACGCCCAACGCGCCGAAGAAGAACGCAACGGCCTTGTGCGGTGGTTGCGCCCCGAATATCAAGCCCCCGACCAAATGCAAGTCCAACAAGTGATCGAAGGCGTGACCGACCTTGAGCCAGATGCGATCGCCCCCGTCGAACAGCAAAAATTCCCCAGCACCTTTAAAGACCAACTCGCCGCCATTCGGAACCTGCTCCGCAGCCAAGGCGGCGAATGGACGATCGCCCAAATCATCGCCCAATTCAAAAACGCCACCCGCAAACAAACCGCCATCCGCGACTGCCTCGACAGCCTCACCGACCTCGGCGTGATCAACATCCACACCGAAACCGACCAGCCCCGCTGGTACTGCGGTGGCGGTAGCCTTGCGGAGCAACATCGCTAACCCCACCGATTCGCGATAATGACCCTAAATCCATCCCCCCGCAACACCCATGACCCTACCCCTCACCCCCGAAACCGAGCAACGCATCGCCCAACACCTCGCCACCGGACAATATCAATCCGCCGATGAACTGATCCTGGCCGGTCTCCACCTGCTCGAACAACGCCAAAAACGCCTCAACGAAATCGATTGGGACGATGCTCTAGTCGCCATGGCTGCCGACCCCCAAATTCAAACCGAACTCGCTGCGATCGATGCAGACTTTGCCCCCACAGAACTGGATGGACTAACGCAGTAATGAGCATCAAACGCGGCGAAATCTACTTCATCATTTCAGGCGTGGGGCGGATGCCAACCCCACTGCACCCAAATTCCTCGCGCTGCCACAATATCGTCATTATTCAAACGTAACACCGCTACCGACACCCGACCCACTGGGGTAAGCCCCACCACACAGATTCCCAACTCATTCCACGCAAAATGGTCTGACCATTCCTGCAATCTAGGGTTGTAGAGTGCTGCCGTCGTGCTCGTTTCCGGATCAATTCCACTGACCCGCAGCCCTTTGAATTCATTGCAACGATAACAAGCTGCCGCCAGATTTGACAGCTCATCAGAGCCTCCCAAGGTTTGGGGTTGAACATGGTCAATCACCAGGGGCATCCCCGTCAGCCGCATTGAACTTTGACAATATTCACACCGAAACGCTGCCCGTTCCCAGACCTGCTGACGGATCTGCTTAGAAAATCCCGCCATTATTCTGGGAGGGGGATCTCGTCAAGAGATGGCATGGAGTAGCCTCGTTTGCCTAAAATGTCCCAGGCGTAGGCTTTTCGCAGCATTAAACGATCTGCCGTCAAGCGTAAATCTTGGAGTTCTAACTGTTCCTGCGCCGTCAGTGTGCCCTGTTGATTGAGCCGGAGTAATTCAGTGTGACGGGCTTGGTGTGACGGACTAACCTGTTGTTGAGCTAGGGTTAAGAGTTGTTCTTGGGAATAGGTCTGCATTTGCGCCCATGCGGTATCGGTCGGCTCCGGTTTGGCCGGGGGCAATAGGGTCAAAATGCTCTGCACAGCTAACAATTCCGGTGAAGACTGTTGCTGCTGGGCCAAGGCGGCTAACTGCTCAAAAACAGCATCGGGCAGTTCCACCGTTAGTTTGTGGGTACTCATGCGCCTTGTGTCGGTTCTGTGTCCTGTTGATTTCAATAGTATACTGAAGCGCTTAGCGATCGCTCTGCACCCTGACCCAGAAACCGACCAACCCTGCTGGTATGCGGTGGCGGTAGCCTTGCGGAGCAACATCGCTCACCCCACCGATTCGCGATCATGGCCCTCAACCCATCCCCCTGCAAACCCCATGATCTCTTGCGCCGTTTTTGCGTTGATTGCTCGTTTCCAGATTCTTTCTTCAACCCTGTCCAACGCTTGTCCTGCACTTAGGGTCTTTGCTCGCTTTTGCCTGATGTTTCTGAGTGGCCCCAATCTCTTTACACTTTCTTGATAGATACCTTCTAGCGGTAAGGTTTTTAATGTTAATCTGGATTGATGCCACACCGGAACCATTGATCAACGCCTTTTTTTCAAGAGTTGAATTGCTATGACATTATTCACGCCCGACGACGTTTTAGAGCGAATTAAAACCGGTCAATCTCTCCAAAAAGCAGAGTTAAGTCACCTTGATTTGTCAGGTTGTACGATTACGGGGGGTGATTTTAATCAGGCGTATCTACGCAGTGGGAATTTTTCAGGGGCGATCGCTCAGAACGTCAACTTTACCCATACGATTCTTCATTTTTCAAACTTTGACAATGCCAATCTTTCCGGCTCCAATCTAACCGAAGCGGAGCTGAACAGTGCCAGCGGTAACGAGCTAGATCTCAGCCAGGCGCAATGTGTCCGCAGTAAGTTCTATGGCGCGAAGCTCAATGATTTGAACGCTCAGGGGGCAAATCTGGAGAAGGCAGATTTTCGCGACAGTGCAGCCCCACGGGGGAATTTCACCGAGGCGACGGGCGATCGCGCCCACTTTGGCGGAGCCCGAATGATGGCAGCGAACTTTAATCACAGTTCATTCTGTCGGGCGCAGTTCATCAAAGCCCAACTAGAACAAACTCAATGGCATCATGCCACCTTAGAACGGTCGAATTTTCAAGAGGCTCGTCTCCGAGGGGCTGAATTCATCAAAGCCCAACTCATTCAAGCAAAGTTTGGCCATACCCACGTCCAAGAAGTGAATTTCCAGGGTGCGGAATTGCTGGAAGCGGACTTTAACCACAGCACTTTAATTAATGTGGATTTTTCCCATGCGGCGCTCTATGAAGTGGATTTTGAGGGGGCGCATTTCTGGCAGGTGAATCTAGATGATGCCAACTTGGAAAATGCCAATTTTGAAAATACCGTCTGGCAAGATGCCGTCGAGATTGATTTATCCACCTGCCATGTGGCGGGGGCAACCTTTACCGATGCCGAGGGGCTGACAGCGGCGCAAAAACAATGGTTGCGGGATCAAGGGGCGACCAATGTGCCGCGTTAATCTGGATACAGGGCTTGGTTAGGATGCCAAGAGTTGCTCAAACAAATCAGTGAGGATGGGTTTGGGCACGGCTCCGACGAGGTAGCGTTGCACGCGATGGTCGGCGTTTAAGGCGGTGAGTTGGGGCACGCCTGTGACGTGGTGGGTTTCCACGAGGTTGATCCATTGGGGGTCGTCAATGTTGAGCATGACGATGTTGATGCGATCGCTGTATTCCGTGGCCAGCGATCGCATCGTTTGCGCCAACCCTTGGCAAGTGCCACACCAATCGGCGTAAAACTCAATCACGGTGGGTTTACCATTCGCGATCGCTGCTGCGTAGGGGGTCGCCTCTTGGGCCGATGCCCGCAACGCCGCCAAGCCTGTCAGCGATGATGCTGCTGCTGGCCCGGGACTGAACCAACAGAGCAAGATTAAACAAACTGTCCCAATGATGTGTAGTCCTCTTTGTTGCATCGTGCCTCTCCTGCTGAATGTTAACGCCGCTTATCGGAAGTAATAGGCTAAGAAAATATGACCCACTAACATCACCAGAAAGATACTCACCAGAATAATATGGGTCGCCAACCAGAGCGATCGCAAATTCCGAATCAACGGCCCTTTATAGAGAGTGGCGATCGCATCCGGGCCATCCACCGCTTGCCAGCCAAAATAGCGGCGCGGCGATTCCAAAATTCCCGTTTCCGCCACCACCCCGATCAAAGCCGAGAGCGTCACCCCAAAAAAGACCCAGAGAAATACAGCATTGTAATTCAAACCCTGCACACCGACCGTATGCACCAGCGTTGAAGCCAACAGCGCAACCCCCAAAATAATATGCAACGTGCGCCACAGCATCATCGAGCCGGGAATGGTTACTTTAATCGGCCAGCTTCGCCCTCGTTTTCGTGCCGTTAAAATCATTTCAATGAGGACGAAAATCAGAGAAAGATAGCCAGTTATTTGTTTATAAAGCTCACTTTGCAAAAATGCGTGAACATCAAAATGATCATTCCGGAGAATGTCGATATATTGAGGACTGAAGACGAACGGTAACAGTAAAACGGCCGTGATCAAAGTCAGGACAATTAATTTAGCAAAGTTAAGCTTCATGAGTGGTGATGGTTAACAACTCCCTAGATAGCAAAGAAGAGGAAGCAGAATGCCCCCTCTTGCCATTAGATCACACTAAAATTACGATTCTTCGATGGGAATATTGATCATCACACCACCCATCACGTCGCCCATTTCAAAGACTTTGTCGGGATAACGTTCGAGGTGAATGGGGTGGGTATTGTGACAGGTGACGCAAGCTTCAGCGACGGCAACATCCGGGTAGAGAGCCGAGAAATACTGTTGACCCGCGATTTCTTGATAGCCTTTGTAGGGTTCGCCGGTTTCATTGACAGAATCCATCGCCTCTTTTTCAAAGTCGTTTTTGGGTGCTTGGTTGTCGTTGATGTTCCAGGTCGAAATCAGACCATAGGTGAAGCTGCCGTCTCCTTTTTCGGCGGCAATTTCAGACCCTAAGCGGAACATTTGTGCCGGGAGGGGAATCCCATCGGCGGTTTGCCAACCTTCGGTGGCTTCGACGGTTAACACACCTTTTTCGTTGTCTTTCCCTTCGAGCACTTCGGAGCGGTTGACAACGTGCCGGGTGTAGGCGGTGCGATCGGCTTCGAGGACGGTATGGATATAATCAGTGACCATTTCGGGGGGTATGCTTGCGGAGGATTCAGAGTCCGACGCACCACCGCCACCGCTACAGGCCACAGCCGTGACACACACCGCCGCAATCAGGGCGTAAAGGGTAAAGACTTTCAGACGAAGGCGCTGTTTCCAATATTGAATGAACTGGATCATGATTTTGAGTTCTCCTCTAGTGAATTAAGCTCAAGACAACCGGAATGATTGAGTAGGTTTCATTCTTCGGTTGGTTCAGGTGTGTTTTGACTTGAACGCTGTGCTTCAAATGCGCGGATCAACTCAAAGGTTTCCATGGTTTGAGTGGGCATTTGAGCAAAGTTGGCTTCGACGAGGTCATCGTCAAAAATGCTGTTGTAGGAATGTTCTAAACCGTGACAATTCATACAAACGTCTTTCACCATGCGATCGCGCGGTAACAGCGTATAGGTGTTGTTATGGTTGACGAACACCGCATCCGTTTCGCCGACCGTTTGCCGGGGCAGGTGACAGGTTGCACAGGTGACGGCGGTGGATTCCGGCCGTGGCAACTCCCCAGCGTCGCTAAACAAGGTGGCGTGTGGTGAATTTCTGTAGTTTTGGGAATGGGTGTCGTTATGGCAGGTGAGACACGAGTCCACGGCGGCGGTGCGGGTTTGCAGGGCGTGGACATCGTGGCAGGTGTTGCAGTTCAGGACGCGATCGCCCACATCCTCATGCATCGGCAGCCGAGCCAGGGCCGGAGTCAGGGGGGACATCCCTTCCTGTAGCCGAATCCCGTGCTTACCGAGCAAAAAGGTTTCGGTTTCCGGCTCATGGCAGCTTTGGCAACTTTCATAGCCGGGAGCCTGGACAAAGTCTTTCGTCTCCTCGTTTTGGTGACAACTCGAACAGTTGACATCGGCGAGGGCGTGGGTGCTGCCTTGCCATTGGGTGGTGATTTCATCGAGTTGGGCTTGGGTAATGGGGGATGCGACTGCGATCGAGGTGGATGGTGCGATCGCACTCAGCCCCAACCACAGCACCACGCCACAGCACAACAGACGCATCAGCTTCATGCTCCACCCCCCAAAAACTCCCGGTCTAGATCCGGTGCCGGTGCTGTATCTAAAGTCACCTCCACCTCTAATTCCGGCACTTCTGGCGTGGGCAACATGAACGGTTGATCCAGATTCTGCGTTAAAAATGCCGTCGAGATCGAGCGATGGTCATGGTAATTATGACACCCCGCCGTCCAGCACCCATCCGGCTCAAACCCATCATGACTCGCCAGATCTCCCTGAATAATCCCCTCATGGCACGCCATACAAAGGTCAGGATGGAGATGCACCCCCCGCCCAAACATCTGAACATGCTCGTTATGACACGCCGTACAAGTGAGCACATCAATGTCTTCGAGAAGAACCGCCCAACGGGGATCGCGAAACTTCTTCACCCCATGCACATCTGCGGCCAATTCCGCCTCATGGCAACGATTGCAATTGTCATTGCTCACCGGCTTAAATCCTTCATGACAAGAGCTACAGGACGCTTCAAAAAGATGGTGTCCTTCCGATGTTTGTCCGGGTAGAAAAATCTGTTTTTGATCCATTGCAAAGGCTGCACCAAACCAAATTACAAACCCCACAATCAGTAAAATAATTGCAGTTCTTGTCTTCAGAAATGACTGGAATGATAAGTGCTGTTTCAACCAGGAAATCATTATCTTTGAGTTACAGCAGGAGCAGCAGCAGCGTCACAATCCCACCGCCTGCGATCAACCCACCAAACAACCCCCAATTAATCTCAAACTCAGGAGATTGAATGGGAGACGACACATAAGGTTCAGGGGCGGGTGCGGGGGCGGGCGCAGCCGGGGGCGTTTCGAGGGCGATTTCGTGGGCAGAATAGTCCGCCCCCGCCAGCATCAGTTCTGAGATCGCGCCGTAGGCATCTACCCAGGCTTGCTTCACGTCAGGAGTCCAATCGGCTTGGAGATAGTCCCCGAAGGTTTTGAGCAGGGCATTGCCCACGAGGGGGTAATGTTCCGGCAAGGCTCCGTATTTGACGTGACGAGCACCGAGGCCGTGGAGGGCTTCGGTGAGGGCATCGGGATTACGGAGATTTTCCACCACCAACACGAGGGAGGCGAGGAGCTTTTTCTTTTGAGCGGCCATGTCGGTGCTGGCGAAGAGGGGCGCAGCTTCGGGATACATGGTGGTCACGTTGTCGTAGAAACTGGAGACAAAGGCATCGGCGTTGGGTTTAACTTTTTCAAAGCTTTGCTCAAGGAGTTCAACAGCTAGCCCGGCTTCCGCTTCCGGGGGTGGCTCAAGGGCAACTTCCGCTGCGGAATAGTCTGCCCCGGCCAGCATCAGTTCGGTGATCGCACCGTAGGCATCTACCCAGGCCTGCTTCACTTCGTCGGTCCAATCGCCTTGGAGATAGTCCCCGAAGGTTTTGAGCAGGGCGTTGCCCACGAGGGGGTAATGTTCCGGTAAAGCTCCGTATTTGACGTGACGAGCACCGAGGCCGTGGAGGGCTTCGGTGAGGGCATCGGGATTGCGGAGATTTTCCACCACCAACACGAGGGAGGCGAGGAGCTTTTTCTTTTGGGCGGCCATGTCGGTGCTGGAAAAGAGGGGCGCCGCATCGGGATACATCGTCATCAAGTTGTCGTAAAAACTTGTGACGAATGCGTCTGCGTTGGGCTTTACTTTTTCAAAACTTTGCTCAAGACATTCAACTTGTAAAGACATTAGCCTATGCTCTGCTCCAAAATTTCTGCTGTTGAAAATCTATCGATTGTTCAGTCTTCATTGGGGTGTGGCCAAGACGTGCCTGTTTGTAACACCTGGATCAAAATGTTTCTCAGATTTAAAATGCTGTGATTTTAGGATCTGAGCGTCAGATTTTTATGCTAAATTGACAAACTATTTTGACTGAATCAGTTCCGTACAAATAGATATCAGTTTTACTCAGGTTCATTTGTGATTATGGCTACAAAAAAACAGCATCTATGTGATTTTCAGAATTCAAAATGCAAAGATTGCATGATGATTGCCATGGATGCTGATTTTGATGATCTGGTGCGGGGTGGGGAGAGGCGATCGCAGGGTGTCATGGGTCGAGGGTGGGGGTGGATCTTAGGAGTCCACTTGTCGCTCTTGTTCGTTGACGTAAAGCTCGCCAAGATCTTGGCCGTTGACGGCGATCGCATCGTAGGCGATCTCCCCTTGGATCGTGAGGCGATCGCCCACCTCCGGGACAGGTTCCTGGGTTAACACCCAAATACTCCCGGACTCGTCTTGGAGTTGGTACGCGCCCCCCTGTAGAAACAACGCCCGCTGGGTCACGGTTCCCACCAGGCGCACCGATTGCCCATTGTGATTGGTTTGGATGCGCGCGATCGCGGCGGGATTGCCCAAGCGCGTGACGGTTGCGGGACAACCGGTCGTGCCGAGGAGGAATAGTAAAGCAAGTATAAGAAGTTTCGCGTTGGCCATCAGTTTCTCGTACAATCCAAAACTTAAGCTGCTCATTTCCTATCATCCTATGTCGCAGACCCTCGACGGCAAGGCACTCGCCGCAAAACTACAAGCCACCCTCAAAACCCAAGTGGCAACCATCCAAGCCCAAGGGGGGCGATCGCCGGGGTTAGCGGTGTTGATGGTGGGAGACAATCCCGCCAGTGCAGCCTATGTGCGCAACAAGGAGCGGGCCTGCGCCAAGGTGGGGATCGTCTCCTTTGGTCGCCATTTTCCCACCACCACCACCCAAGCCGAACTCACCGCCGTCATCCATGAACTGAACGAAGATGAGCGCGTCGATGGCATTCTCGTCCAGTTACCCCTGCCGGAGCATCTCGACAGTGTGGCCCTCCTCCATGAAATTGACCCCGATAAAGATGCCGATGGGCTGCACCCGACGAATCTGGGGCGGCTGATCCGGGGGGAAACGGGCCTGCGCAGTTGTACGCCCTATGGGGTGATGGAAGTGTTGAAGGAATACGACATCAATCCAGCAGGGAAGCAGGCGGTGATTGTCGGGCGCAGTATTTTAGTCGGGAAACCGATGGCGTTGATGTTACTCGAAGCCAATGCCACGGTGATGGTGGCCCATTCGCGATCGCACGACCTCGCCGCCTTGACCCGCACCGCTGATATTCTCGTCGCCGCCGTGGGCAAACCGCAGATGATCACCGCCGACATGGTGAAGCCCGGAGCCGTGGTGATTGATGTGGGGATTAATCGCGTTGAGAACCCGGAAACGGGGAAAGGCAAACTCGTCGGGGATGTGGACTATGGCCCCGTGGCGGAGATCGCCAGCGCGATCACGCCGGTTCCCGGTGGGATTGGGCCGATGACGGTGGCAATGTTGCTGCACAATACGGTGTGGAGCTATCAGCAGCGGTTCGGAGGTTAGGGGTGAATTGGTATCAACAGTGGGCGCGGCCGGTGTTTTTTTCAGGCTTGCTCGGCGATGCCGAACAGGTGCATCAGCGCAGTTTAGCCAGCATCGCCTGGCTCGATCGCACCCGCTTCCTCGGCATTCCCGACACCATTGCCCGGTTCTGTCAGTTTGATGATCCGCGCTTACGCCAAACCCTCTGGGGGGTTGAGTTTCCCAATCCGGTGGGGTTGGCGGCGGGGTTTGACAAAGATGGCGAAGGGGCGGGCCTGTGGGGCGCGTTCGGTTTTGGTTTTGCGGAGTTGGGCACGGTGACCTACCATCCCCAACCGGGCAACCCGAAACCGCGCCTCTTTCGCCTCGTGGACGATCAAGCCGTGCTGAATCGGATGGGATTTAATAATGCCGGCAGTGCCGCGCTCCGAACCCGCCTCGAACAGCGATCGCACCCCCTCCCCATTCCCATCGGCATCAATCTCGGCAAGTCGAAAATCACCCCACTCGAAGCAGCCGCAGCGGATTATTTAGGCAGCTTCGAGCGGTTGCAAGCATTGGGGGATTATTTTGTTGTGAATGTGAGTTCACCGAATACGCCGGGGCTGCGATCGCTCCAAGCCCGCGACCAACTCGAACCGATTTTCGCCGCCCTCCAAACCGCCAACACGAGCCAAAAACCGATCCTGGTGAAGATCGCGCCGGATCTCGCCGATGGGGACATTCTCGATGTGGTAGCGATCGCGCAACAATACGCCCTCGCCGGGATCATCGCCACCAACACCACGATCCGCCGCGACCTCAAAACCACCCACATCGCTCAAACCGGCCAAGCCGTCACCGCCGCAGCCGGGGGGATCAGTGGCCGACCGGTGCGATCGCGCTCCACCGACGTGATCCGCCTCCTCTGGCAGGAAACCCACGGCACATTACCAATCGTCGGCGTGGGGGGCATCTTCAGCGCCGCCGATGCCTGGGAAAAAATCGCCGCCGGGGCCAACCTGGTGCAACTCTATACCGGCTGGATTTATCAAGGGCCGCTCCTCGTGCGTCAGATCCTCACCGGCCTCCTGGCTCAACTCGATGCCCACGGTTTACCCAATCTGGAGGCGGCGATCGGCTCACAATTGCCCTATCGTTAACCCCCCGTTACACCCTGTCCCAGCGTCAAACACCGCCCCGAACCCCTCCCGTTCTTAAGAATTCTTAAGTGTAGAAACGGTGCATCACCGCTACCCTACCTGTATTCGGTGCTGAATCAAATCTGTGGATCAATCACCATTGATTTCAGTCAATACATGATGACCGTGAGGAGAAGCTTCAACTTCCATGTAAATTGGTTTCATAGTCTTTACTCAACGCTTGTCATTGATGAAACCGAATCGATCAACGATAACTATTGATCAAAATCAATGTATTGCACCATCAGGTTCAGATCCCATTGACCTTGGCATTGGGAGAGGTTCGCTGTTTTGGGGCCTCGATTTTTGAACCGGAGTGAATGATGCACCACTGGGCAGGGCGACTCAACTGTGCGATCGCCGTTGCTGAGCCAGTGCTGTGCGATCGTTCCTCACTCCCCCTTTTTAACATCGCTCATTTTCAGACGATTCAACTCAATAACAACTCATGCAACTGACCAACACCATCAATTTTAAAAATGTCCAGGGGGACATTTTCGGAGGGCTAACCGCCGCCGTCATTGCCCTGCCCATGGCGCTGGCCTTCGGGGTCGCCTCCGGAGCTGGCGCGTCCGCCGGTCTTTGGGGTGCGGTGCTCGTCGGCTTCTTCGCCGCCCTCTTTGGCGGAACCCCCACCCTCATTTCCGAGCCCACCGGGCCGATGACCGTGGTGATGACCGCTGTGATCGCCCACCTCACCGCCACCAACCCCGAAAACGGTCTCGCCATGGCCTTCACCGTGGTGATGATGGCGGGAATCTTCCAAATCCTCTTTGGCGTGTTGCGGCTGGGGCGCTACATCACCCTGATGCCCTACACCGTCATTTCCGGGTTCATGTCGGGAATTGGGATTATCCTGATCATCCTGCAAACCGCCCCCTTCCTCGGCCAAGCCAGCCCCAAGGGTGGGGTCGTCGGCACGATCCAAAACCTGCCGGAACTCCTCAGCAATATCAACCCCTCGGAAACGATCCTGGCTAGCTTGGCGGTGGCGTTGCTCTACCTCACCCCCAAGGCCGTGCGTAAAGTGGTTCCCCCGCAATTAATTTCCTTAATTGTCGGCACGGTGGTCGCCTTGATCTTCTTCCATAACGTGGACATCCGCGTCATCGGCGAGATCCCCATGGGACTCCCTAAACTCCACATGCCGGTGTTCAGCGCCAGTGACTTCCGGCTGATGCTTGTGGATTCGCTACTCTTGGCAATGTTGGGCTGTATTGATGCGCTGCTGACTTCCCTGGTGGCCGACAGCTTAACCCGGACTGAACATAATTCCGATAAAGAACTGATTGGGCAAGGCTTAGGAAACTTGATGTCCGGTCTTTTCGGTGGGATTGCCGGAGCCGGGGCAACCATGGGAACCGTGGTCAACATCCAGAGCGGCAGCCACACGGCGCTATCG
>CAZCWE010000009.1:0-27091 GCA_964502285.1 uncultured Spirulina sp.
CGAAGGGTAAGCGGCCGGGCTATCTCCTGCGGAGACGCTACGCGAACGACGACCCCTTGGACTGAGCGAAGTCGAAGTCTCAGCCCTCGACAGTATCTTTTGAGAAAAAGGGAACCTTAGGTGTCCTAAACTTTGTGACTACTGCTATAACTGGGATGCACCACAAAACAGCGATCCCAAAACACCCGACACGATCGCGCAGGGCATTACAACAAAAGGGCCAAGTTTAAGCGATCGCGCTCTCATACCACTGCTTCAGGGTCGCCACCACCTCACCGAGGGGGATTTCCTGGGCTTCTTTGGTGGCGCGTTGGACGACTTCCACTTTGCCTTGTTTGAGCGATCGCCCCGTCACGATCCGGTAGGGAATGCCGATTAAATCCGCATCTTTGAACTTCACCCCAGCGCGTTCGGTGCGGTCATCGAGGAGCACCTCTAACCCGGCAGCGGTGCAATCGGCGTAGAGTTGTTCCGCCGCAGCGACCGCATCGGCATCGCTCATGTTGGGAATGACGATGATCACTTGATAGGGCGCGATCGCTACGGGCCAGATAATCCCGTCCTTGTCGTGGCATTGTTCCACCGCCGATTGCGCCAAACGGGACACGCCCACGCCGTAGCAGCCCATCTCCAGGGGCATTTCCGCCCCGGCTTCGTTGGTGAAGGTGGCGCCCATGGCTTGGGAATATTTCGTGCCCAGTTGGAAGATGTGGCCCACTTCGATGCCCCGCGCCGATTGGAGGGTTTGGCTGGGGTCGTGGGTGGCGCGATCGCCCGCCATCGCTTTGCGCAGATCCACCACCGGCGGCAATTCAAACTGTTCACCCCAATTCGCGCCGAAAACGTGATGCCCCGCCTCATTGGCCCCGGTCACGAAGTGCTTCAAGTCCACCACCGTCGGATCGGCCAAGCGGACAAACTGCGGATGCACGCCCGACGTTTTCGCAATGTAGTCATCCCCCAAATCCGGCGCGATGTAGCCCAGGGGCAAGGGTTTCGCCGCCCATTTTTGTTGCATATCGGCATCGGGAACCTCGACGCTTAACACCGTACTCGCGCCAAACTCCGCCGCCCGCCGCGCCGCTTCATTTTGCAATTTCACATCATTCACGTCCTGATCGCCGCGAATATTCACCAGCATCAACACGATCAAACCCGTGTCGTAGGTGACTTGATAGAGCACATTTTTCACAATTGCCGTCGGCGAACATTGAGCCAACTCGGCCAGGGTGGCGATCGTGGCGGTGTTGGGGGTGGGGCGTTTTTCGTAGCTGGTGAAGGGGGAGGCGATCGCATCCGGCGGCAACGAAGTCGCTTTTTCCACATTGGCGGCATAGCGTCCGTCGGGAGTGTAGAGCACCTCGTCCTCGCCAATGTCCGCCAACACCATAAATTCCTGGGAACCCGATCCCCCGATCGCCCCGGAATCCGCTTCTACCGCCACAAACTCCAACCCACAGCGGCGGAACATATTGCGATAGGCCTGATCCATATCGGCGTAGGTGGCTTTTAAACTCGCGGCATCGGTGTGGAAGGAATAGCCATCTTTCATGATGAATTCACGGCCGCGCATCAGGCCAAAGCGGGGGCGAATTTCGTCGCGGAATTTGCTTTGAATTTGATACAAATGTTGGGGCAATTGGCGGTAGGAGCGGATCATGTCTTTGGCGATCGCCGTAATCACTTCCTCATGGGTGGGCCCCAAGGCCACATCGCGATCTTGGCGATCGCGGAACGCAAACATAATCCCTTCGGCTTTCGTGTAGGTATCCCACCGCCCCGACTCCTGCCACAATTCCGCCGGTTGCAGTTGGGGTAACAGGCACTCCTGCGCCCCGGTTGCATCCATCTCTTCGCGCACAATCTGCGACACTTTGCGCAACACCCGCCACATCAGCGGCAAGTAGCTATAGACCCCGCTCCCCGTGCGGCGAATATACCCCGCCCGCAACAGCAGTTGATGACTGGGGATCACCGCTTCCGCTGGCGATTCCCGCAGCGTAACAAAGAGCATCTGAGACAGGCGCATAGCAAAAGGCTTCCTTCAAGCGAGATAGCATCCCCTAGAATATCAGGCGAGGCTGGCGTTCTGGGGGAATTTTGAGGATTGATTCCTTGCCTTAACCCTGGGGCGATCGCTCTTCATGGGCCAAGGATTCCCATAAAATACGGATCAACGACCCCAATAGTTAACCCATTTCCTATGGCTGCCCGTCCTGCGAAAAACCGCGTTGCCTATTCCGAATTCGGCTCCCCCAGCACCGAAGCCGCGATCGAACGCGCCACCCCCGACCTCCCCCCCGATCAGCAAAAACTCAAAATCCAAGTCACCCGCAAAGGCCGCAAAGGCAAGACCGTGACGATCATCACGGGCTTTCAAAGCTCCGAGGCAACCTTAAAAGCCCTGCTCAAAACCTTGAAAACCTCCTGTGGTGCGGGGGGAGCCGTCAAGGACATGACTTTAGAAGTGCAGGGCGATCGCGCCGCCCAAATTATCCCCATTCTCCGCAATCTTGGCTACAAACTTTGAAGGTTACCCTATCCCGATTTGAAGCGTACAGATACCGAAGCGTCGGGACTCATGCCCACTTCCCCCAATGAATACCATGGTTTTCCGCAGCATAACGCCCCTCGGACTGAGTGGCGCGATCGCAATCCTCAGCCTCCTTCCTCTAGCCCAAGGTGCGATCGCCAATTCCCCCGACTGCGACGAATACTATATTGATCCCGACGGTCGCCGCATTTGCCTTGATGATGGGCGGCCCGTTCCCGCCAATTCTTTACCCAGGGACTATCTTGACCCTGTGCCGTTTTTGGATCGCCTCGCACGATGCCAACCAGCCGCAACGGCGATCGGGTTTCCGCTAATTGCGGATGTGGTGATTGAAAATGTGGTGCGCGGGTGGGAGCGCGATCGCTGCGTCGCCCAGATGAATGCATTCTTACTGAACAATCCCCAGCGTCAATCCGTCTATGCGCTCTGTCGCTATCGTCGCGCCACCCTCGCCCTCTTAACCGATTCACGCGCCTATGAACAAGCGCGGACAGGCGAGTCTCACTTTGATTCCAGTGATGCACGGGATCTGGCGCTGTCTCAGGCCATGACCCAAGATTGCCAATTTAGCCGTGACTGGCTCCGCACCCTCATCGAGCCGCCCCCTGCACCCTAGGCCCTCGCGATCGCAGGACTCATCGCGCTCCGTCCACAATTGAGATTATTCCCCTTTCCCCTTTTTTGATATTCTGAGAGCTACTCTTGTTCCCGCACTGGATTGACTATGCCGTCCCCGCAATTCTCCCCTGATCACGACCCGTCCATTCCTGATAGTGTGACGTTATTAGATGAAGCGGGGCGATCGCTAGAATGCTCGGTTGAGCAAAGCTTCAAAGACAGCGGCAACACCTATTTGATTCTCTTGCCCGTCGACTCGCCCGTGACGATCATCGCCTGGGATAGTGATGATGATGAAGCCGATGCGGCGTGGGTCGAAGAAGATGAGGACATTGAGCGCGTCTTTGCCGATGCAAAAGCCGTCCTCTCAGAGCAAAACCTGACCCTGAACTATGCCGCCTATACCCTGACGGTATCGGGCGAACTGCCGGAAGTGGTGGAAGAATTGACCCTAGAAGTGCCGATGGACAATGGACAGGTCGAATCTGAAAATTTTCAAGTCCTGACGCATTTCTACCACAACGATCAAAAATACGAAATCTATACCCCCCTCGATCCCCTGCTCCTCTTTGCCCGTCGCTCCCCCAATCGTCAGATTGAACTCCTGTCCCTAGAGGAAGTGCAAGACTTGCAGCCCCACTTACGGGAACTGTTAATTCAGGAAATGGAACGCGAAGAAGAGGAATAATTATTATTGGCTATCTCGATCGCCTCACCTCCCCAGGTCCCATGAAAAAGCTTGGTTCATTCTCTCAGTGGTTTTATCCCCTTGGCATTTTGCCTGGGGTGCTGCTGCTTAGTGGCTGGCATGGGTATCAGTGGTGGCGCTGGGCGGTGTCCCCGGTGGTGATTGAGGCCAATAATCAGCCCGTGGAAATTCAAGTGGAAGTGCCTGCGGATACCTCGACGCGCCAGATCGGGGCGGATCTGGAGGCGGCGGGGGTGATTCATTCGGCGTGGGCGTGGAATGTTTGGGCGTTTTGGTTGGCGTTGCAGGATCAAGCGGGGAGTTTTAAGGCGGGGCAATATGTGTTGTCGCCGGGCCAGGATATGACGGCGATCGCGCAATCGATTTGGACAGGGCAAGTGTTTCAATCGACGATCACCATCCCCGAAGGCTGGCGCTTAACCGACATCGCCCAAGCCTTTGAATCCCAAGGCCTCTTCCCGGCGGAAACCTTTCTCCAAGCCGCTCAAACCGTCCCCAGGGATGAGTTTGCTTGGCTACCGGCGGACATTACCACCGTCGAGGGGTTCCTCTTCCCCGACACCTACCAACTGCCCCCCGATGGCACCACGCCCCAAGCGGTGATCGCGATCATGCTGCAACGGTTTGAGCAGAAGGCGTTACCCCTCTATCAAGAGCAGACCGATCCCGGTTTATCCCTGTTGGAGTGGGTGACGTTAGCAAGCATGGTGGAAAAGGAAGCCGGGGTAGCCGAAGAACGGGGCATGATTGCAGGGGTGTTTCGTCAACGTTTGGCGCAGGGTATGCGCCTGGAGTCTGATCCGACGGTGGAATATGTGTTGGGACGACGGCAAACCCCGGATCAGCCCCTCACCTTGGCCGACGTGCAAACCCCATCGCCCTATAATACCTATCTCAATCCGGGGATTCCGCCGGGCCCGATCGCGAGTCCGGGGCAGGGCAGTTTGGCAGCAACCCTCAACCCAGTGGCGACGGACTATCTGTTTTTTGTGGCGCGATATGACGGCACCCATGTGTTTAGTCGGACGCTGGAGGAGCATGAAGCCGCGACCCAACGGATTCGGGCGGAGCGATCGCTGCCCAGTCCGCCCCCTTAAATCATTCGCATTCACTCAGGACAGCTCGATTATGGTCAATGGACGATGGGATCAGTTACTCAGCCCCAGTTTGGTACTAGGGGGCACGATTTTGGAATTAACGCCGGAGGTGGTGAAGACCCATCATCTCCAGGGTCTGATTTTGGATGTGGACGAAACCCTCGTCCCCCTCAAGCAGCGGGAGGTGTCGCCGGAGGTGGCGGCCTGGGCTGAGGAAATGCGATCGCACGTTGCACTGTGGTTGGTGAGTAATAACCTGAGCGAGTCGCGGATTGGGGGAATTGCGGAGTCGTTGAATCTGCCCTATATCCTGGGGGCGCGGAAGCCGTCGCGGCGCAAACTGCGTCAGGCGATAGAGGCGATGCAGTTGCCGCCGGAGGGGGTGGCAATGGTGGGCGATCGCCTCTTCACCGATGCCCTGGCGGGGAATCGTTTGGGCCTGTTCACCATCCTGGTGGAGCCGATGGTTGATCCAGTGGTTGCGGCGCGATCGTACCCGATTCGGAATTTTGAAGTGTGGCTGACGCAAAAACTGGGCGTTACCCTGTACAAACCCTAAGCCCACTCCGGATCTTGGCCCTCGGTTTGCCCACTAATCAGGAGAATCTAAAGAAAATATTAAAAAATAAAATGTCACCGCTATTGTCTGGCAATCTTGATAATTAATGAAATGAGGTCAGCTTATATAAAGACCTTAATCATACAATCGGCGACAATTCTTGGTTGAAGAGCAACGCCAGCACTCACGGGTTAGAGTAGTGCTGGCGTTGCTCATAGCAACGGATCGCGAGGGCAGGGCCATGAAACCCAAACCGCTGCGATCGCGTCTCACTTCAGAGGTGAACGAACACCCGCAACACCGGGAAATCCTTGCTCCTGCTGCCACTTTCCTTCATAATTCTTAATCTAGCCCCCTGCGCGATCGCTCCATGAAATTTGCTCTAGTTCACGAATGGCTCACCCCCAACGCTACGGGCGGCTCAGAGCTTGTGGTTCGTGAAATTTTGCAGCACATCAACGCCGACCTCTACGCCCTGATCGATTTTGAATCGACGAATCCCCAGAGCTACCTCTACGAGCGAGCGATCGGCACCACCTTCCTCCAACACTTTCCCAAGGCCAAACAGGGCATCCAAAAATACCTCCCCCTCCTGCCCCTCGCCATCGAACAACTCGACCTCAGCGGCTACGATGTGGTGCTCTCCTCCTCCCACGCCGTCGCCAAAGGCATCCTCACCCATTCCCAACAGCAACACATCTGCTATTGCCACACCCCGATGCGCTACGCCTGGGATCTCACTTTTGATTACTTGCGCAGCAGTCGGCTCGGTCGCGGCCTGCCCGGCATCGCCACCCGCCTCATCCTCCATTACCTGCGGCAGTGGGACGTGTTGAGCGCGAACCGGGTGGATCACTTCATTGCCAACTCGCACCACACCGCCCAGCGGATTTGGCGCTGCTATCGTCGTCAGGCGGAGGTGATTTACCCCCCTGTGCAATTGGATCGCTTCACCTACGAACCCCAAAAGGCGGATTTTTATCTGACAGTCTGCCGGTTAGTCAGTTATAAGCGCGTAAAACTAATTGTCGAGGCGTTTAATCAGTTGGGGTTGCCGTTGATTGTGATTGGGGATGGCCCGGAGCGGGCAGCGTTGCAGGCGATCGCCAAGCCGAATATTCAACTCCTCGGCAGTCAATCCAACGCAACCGTTGCAACCTACATGGCCCAAGCCAAAGCCTTTGTCTATGCCGCCTGTGAGGATTTCGGGATTGCCCCCGTGGAAGCCCAAGCCTGCGGAACTCCCGTCATTGCCTACGGCGCAGGCGGGTCATTAGAAACGGTGCAAGACGTTCGGCACGCCCCCGAAACAGGAACCGGTTTGCTATTTGGCCCCCAAACCGCCGAGGCGTTGGTAAAAACCGTTAGAATTTTTGAGGAAATCTGTGGCAAAATTCGACCAGAATCCTGCCAGCAGCAAGCCCATCAGTTTGCTCCAGCGGTTTTTCAGCAGCGATATCTTGACTGTATTGATCGGCACACGGCGACTCGCCCGCCCCCATCGAGCCAGGGTCAAGGGTAGAGTTCAACCCATTGAGACTGTCGAACTGTCTTGAGCGATCGCTTAAAGTTACGTGGTGTGATGTGAAGAGGAGTACAATGACCGCCGAAAGCCAACTGGTTTCCGTCAAATTAATCCGTGGATTGATGGCCAAAGGCCGACCATCGAATTCCCCCCCCTATGAACAATCGGCCCAGACCCGATCGCAGCGGGCGCGATCGCAACGCTTAAATCGATTGTGGCAAAAACGGACTTTTGATATTCTCTTTGCCGCCACGGTTTTAGTCATCCTGTCCCCGCTCTATCTTGCCCTCGCGGCGCTGATTGCCCTCACATCCCCTGGCCCCGTTTTCTACTGCCAAGAACGCATCGGCAAAGGCCATAAACCCTTCCGGTGCATCAAATTTCGCACCATGGTCAACAACGCTGACACTCTGCTCTCTGAGATGGTGTCCAACTGCCCCCAACTGCGCCAAGAATTTGAATCCGACTACAAACTCCGCCAAGATCCCCGCATCACCCGCATCGGTAAATTTCTCCGCCTCACGAGCTTAGACGAACTACCCCAATTTTGGAATGTGCTCAAAGGCGATATGAGCGTCGTCGGCCCCCGTCCCCTCGTGCCGGAAGAAGTGCCCCGCTACGGTCGCTATATGGATCGGGTGCTGCGGGTGCAACCGGGCATCACCGGCCTGTGGCAAGTCTCAGGACGGAATGACATCCCTTACCAACGGCGGATTCAGATTGATGTGTACTATTCAGGGCACCATAATGGGCTGCTGGACTTATTTATCATTGTGAAAACCGTTGGCGTGATTCTGTTTCCGGGGAAAAGTGGGGCATATTAAGCGTGGGAGCTGGGTGCGATCGCACCCCACACCGCTACCCGCCCTCAGCATCAAACCATTTGCAGTGATAGCAAAAGTAAAAAAGTCAGTTACAGATCACACGAAATCTCTGTATTTCTACTAAGTTGAAGAGAGAAAATACCTCTCAACCGCAGAGTCAACCTTAGAACAATGTAAGGACAAGCCGATACGATGACGCAACTCAAAAAAGCTCTAATCACAGGGATCACCGGTCAAGATGGCTCCTATCTCACTGAACTTCTCCTCGAAAAAGGCTACGAAGTCCATGGCATTATTCGCCGGACTTCCACCTTTAACACGGATCGGATCGATCACCTCTATGTTGATCCCCATGACGAAGATGCTCGTCTGTTCCTGCATTACGGGGATCTCACCGACGGAACCACCCTCCGGCGCATTGTGGAAGCCGTCCAACCCCAAGAAATTTATAACCTAGGGGCTCAGTCCCATGTGCGCGTCAGTTTCGATGCTCCCGAATATACCGTCGATGCAGTGGGAATGGGCGCGTTACGCATCCTCGAGGCGATGCGGGACTACCAACAACGCACCGGCCAAGAAGTCCGCTTTTATCAAGCCGGGTCTTCCGAAATGTATGGCAAAGTCCAACATGTGCCCCAAAGTGAGGAGACCCCGTTTTATCCCCGCAGTCCTTACTCCTGTGCCAAGGTCTACGCCCATTGGCAAACGATTAACTACCGCGAATCCTACGATCTCTTTGCCTGCAACGGGATTCTGTTTAACCATGAATCACCGCGACGGGGTGAAACCTTCGTCACCCGCAAAATTACCCGCGCCGTGGCCCGGATTGTCGCCAAGCAGCAAGAGGATCTGTACTTAGGGAATCTGGATTCAAAACGGGACTGGGGCTATGCACGGGACTATGTGCGGGCGATGTGGATGATGTTGCAACAGGACAAGCCCGATGACTACGTCATCGCCACCAATGAAACCTATTCGATTCGGCAGTTCCTGGAAATTGCCTTTAGTCATGTCAACCTCAATTGGGAAGACTATGTTAAGTTCGATCCGCGTTACCTGCGACCGGCGGAAGTGGATTTGTTAATTGGTGATTGCAGCAAGGCGAAGGCCCAACTCGGCTGGGAACCGTCGGTCACCTTTGAAGAGTTGGTGAAATTAATGGTCGATGCGGATCTAACGGCGTTGGGCCTAGAGCCGCCGACGGGGGTGGTGACGGAACAACTCAAGGCCGATTTAGCCTATCTACACCACAACCGCATGACGGTGGACTAACGACCCGACCGTTAATCCAAGTACACACTGCCCCAAGTCCAGCTTGAGCGGCACTGCAATGGTGGGATGACCCTAGCTGTACTTGGATTCAACCTGTTTGAGGAGGGTCATCCGTCTGTCGTATATGCAAAAAATCAATTGAATCATGGTAGAACTGAGCGGAAAGCGAGTGCTCGTCACGGGTGGGGCGGGCTTTTTGGGGAAGCAAGTGGTGGCCCAGTTGGTGGCGGCGGGGGCACAGGAGGATTTGATTACGGTGGTGCGATCGCGCGATTACGACCTGTGCAAAATGCCCGCCTGTGAAGCCGTTGTCCAAAACCAAGACATCATCATTCACCTGGCCGCCCACGTCGGGGGCATCGGCCTCAATCGTGAAAAGCCCGCCGAACTCTTTTACGACAACCTGATGATGGGGGCTCAACTGATCCATGCCGCCTATCAGGCCGGAGTGGAAAAGTTTGTGTGTGTGGGGACAATTTGCGCCTATCCCAAATTCACCCCCGTACCGTTTAAAGAAGACGACCTCTGGAACGGCTATCCGGAAGAAACCAACGCCCCCTACGGCATCGCCAAAAAAGCCCTGTTGGTCCAACTCGAAGCCTACCGTCAACAGTACGGCTTCAACGGCATCTATCTCCTGCCGGTCAACCTCTACGGCCCCGAAGACAACTTCGATCCGTCGAGTTCCCACGTCATTCCGGCGCTGATTCGCAAGGTGTACGAAGCCCAACAACGGGGCGATACGGAGTTGCCCGCCTGGGGCGACGGTAGCCCCACTCGTGAATTCCTCTATTCCACGGATGCCGCCCGGGGGATTGTGATGGCGACCCAGGGCTATGATGCGCCGGAGCCGGTGAACTTGGGGACGGGGTCGGAGATTTCGATTCGGGATCTTGTCGAGTTGATTTGCGAATTGATGGAGTTCAAGGGGGAGATCGTCTGGCAAACGGATCAGCCCAATGGTCAACCCCGCCGTTGTCTCGATACCCAACGGGCGCAAGAAACCTTCAATTTTGTTGCTCAAACCGACTTTCGCCAAGGCTTAGCGAATACAATTGAATGGTATCGGCAGCACGCTGCCTGATGGGTGAAGAATAGCCGTTATGGATGGGGGGTATTGGTGGCTCCTCATCCTGTTGAGGAGTCATGAAACAGATGAGTCGAATCAGTCGAACAAGGATGAAACGGTGGGGACGTGCGATCGCAGGCCTCACCCTAGTGATGGGCTTAACACTCCTGCCCCAGCCCGGTTTTGGCCAAACCTCCGCCCGCAACGAACAGCTTGACAATTATCTCCGGCAAGGGCGGGATCTAGTGGAAGCTGGAGAATTCGATCGCGCCCTCGAAGCCTACCAAGAAGCGGTCAACATCGATCGCTCCAATCCCAGAATCTACTCAGGGATTGGTTACCTTTACACGCTCCGGGGTAACTATGGCGCTGCGGCCCAAGCCTACGAATACGCGCTGATCCTGGAGCCGAATAATGTCCCGTTTCTCTACGCCCTCGCCTTCTGCCACGCTCAACTGAGCCGTAACACCGAAGCCGAGCAAGCCTATCGCCGCATTCTCCAGCTCGATCGTAACCATGTGGACAGCTATCTGGGCCTGGGGGTGGTGATGATGCGCCAAGGCCGCCATCGCGAAGCCTACCAGGTCTATCAACAAGCCGCTCGCCTTGATCCGAAAGATGGCAGCGTCTACGGCATGATGGCCACCGCCCTGCTCGAACAGGATCGCCCCCAAGATGCCATTGATTTATTGCGCCAATCGGCCCGGCGTTATCCCCAAAATGCCAATTTGTGGATGCAGTTGGGCATTTTCCTGATTGGCATGACGAGCCAGCAGGACGAAGCCCTGCAAGCCTTCAACCAGGCCGCCCGCATCGATCCCCGCAATCCGATGGTGCAGGTGCAGATCGGCAGTGTCTTGCAAGAGCAGGGCAATGAAGACGAGGCCCAGAAAATTTTCTATCGGGCGGTGGCGATGGCGAACGATACCCCAGAGGCGCAGTTGGGCATCGGGGATATCTTGTTTCAAAAACGGGCCTATTTGCCAGCGATCGTGGCCTATCGTCGCGTCACCCAGTTGGCTCCGGAAAATCCCGTGGGCTTTCACCGCTTAGGGATCGCCCTTCAATCCCGTGAACGTCGCCGCGAAGCGATCACAGCTTGGCAGTCGGCGCTGAATCTCTACGAGCAGCAGGGCAATCAGTTAGGGGCGAAAACCATCGAGTCGCTCCTCGGCGACGATCGCAACGATGATCCCTTCCGGCCGTTTAATTAGTCCGGTGATGCCTGACCCAAACCCATGGGTCAATGGAAGTTAACGATCTAATCCGGTCAGTAGCGAGCATCTTGCTCGCACGACGGAATTACCGGATTATTTTCGGAAGCGATCGTGCTTAGGATTTGAGGGCGAAGATCTTTTCGATGATCGCTTCGACGGATTTGTCGGGGGTGGAGGCTCCGGAGGTGATGCCCACATGGAGGGGGCCGGCGGGGAGCCAGTTTTCCGTGCTGACCAGCTCGGTGTCGAGGGGTTTATGTTCGATGCGGTTGCCGGGGCCGATGCGATCGCCACTATCGATGTGATAGGAGGGAATGCCCCGCTCCACGGCGATTTCTTGGAGGTGGGTGGTGTTAGAGGAGTTAAAGCCGCCAATCACCACAAGGAGATCCAGGGGCTGTTCCACCAGGGAAAACATCGCATCTTGGCGTTCTTGGGTGGCATCACAAATGGTGTTGAAGCTCATGAAATGGGCATTCAGTTCCACGGGGCCGTATTTCTGTAACATCGTGTGTTCAAAGAGTTTACCGATCGCTTCGGTTTCACTTTTGAGCATCGTGGTTTGGTTGGCAACCCCAACGCGATCGAGGTCGCGATCGGGATCAAACCCCTCGGAATGGGCGTTGGCAAATTTAGCCATGAACTCCGTGCGATCGCCCCCGTGGAGGATGTAGTCCGCCACATACTGCGCCTCGGCTAAATTCAACACCACCAAATATTTCCCCGCAAAGGAACTCGTGGCCACCGTTTCCTCGTGCTTATATTTACCGTGGATGATTGAGGTGTAATCCCGTTTTTTATGCTTCTCAACGGAATTCCACACCTTCGCCACCCACGGGCAAGTGGTGTCCACAATCGTGCAGCCCACATCATTGAGATACTGCATCTCCGACACACTCGCACCAAAGGCGGGCAAAATCACCACATCCCCCCCTTGAACAACGCCGAAGTCCTTAACGTCCGCTTCGACGGGAATAAAGCCCACATTCATCTCGCGCAGCCGTTGATTCACCCCCGGATTGTGGATGATTTCATTGGTGATCCAAATGCGCTCGGTGGGAAAATGTTGGCGCGTTTCGTAGGCCATGGCCACGGCTCGCTCGACCCCCCAACAAAACCCAAAGGATTCGGCGAGATGGATGGTCACTGCCCCCCGCTGCAACTGGTAGTTGCGATCGCGAATTTCCTGAATCAGCGAGCTTTGGTATTCGCGATCCATGACTCCCGCGACTTCATCCTGATGGCCAAAGCCTTTCCGGTGGTAGTTTTCAGAGTGGTTGAGGGTGCGTTTAAAGGTTTTGGTATCCATGAATGAAAGGAGCGATTTAATCCGTTTTGATATGGGTATGATTCAGTTCGAGGCCGATGAACAGTTGCAGGGCCGTAGACCAAACCCGGTAGCCGTCACGGTTGAGATGCAGGCCATCGGTGCTCAGATCCATTTTTAGCGTACCGCGCTCATCGGCAAAGAGGGGATAAAGGTTGAGGAAGGTGGCTCCTTCTTGGGCGGCAATGCGTTCGAGTTCAAGGTTGAGACGACGAATGCGGCCGTTAGGAATGTTGAGGAGGCGATCGCGCCCCTCCCAGGTAGCCGCCGCCCCGGCATGGGGCAAAATCGACTGCACCACAACGCGGCTGTGGGGATGTTGACGGCGCAAATCCTGCATGATCAGTCGGGAATTGGCCAGGAGGGTCGCATCACTCACATCCCACAGCACATCGTTAATGCCGATCATCAGAAACACCGCCTGCGGCCGAGTTTGATCGAGCAAATGCAAGCGCCGCAAGAGTCCCAGGGTTTTTTCCCCCGAAATGCCTTGATTGAGCCAGGTCTGGCCGGGGGGTAGCAAATCATGGGTAAACCACAGGGTAATCGAATCCCCCATTAACACCATCAGATCATTGGGTTGGTTCTGGGCCGCAGCACTGGCTTCTTGGGCCAACAGATCAACCCACTGCTGATAGGAGAGGGCTTGGCGATTGCTGCGATCGTAGGGGGTGGGGACGGGGGTTTTAGCCAAGAGTTGCTGGGAGTTACCCGCCAATGAGGCCAGGGCAAGCTGGGGTTCAGCCGGACGTTGGCTCAACGCTAAAACAGCACAAAGGAGTAAGCCGTTCGCTGCCAAGGAGAAGGCAGCCCAACGGTGGGCAGATTGAAGCAAGCGATCCAAAAGGGGAGTAAACACAATACAGAATTTTAGCCTCAAACGAAGGCTTCCCTCTAACCTAGAGTCGCAGATTTTGCATCTAGATTAAAGGGAAGCGGGTTCAATCGAATGGGTTTTAAGCTTCGGAACTACCGCTAATGCCCATGGCTTGGCCACTGGCAAAGGTATCCGTTTCGGTCACGAAACCGTTGTACGCTTCCATTCCATGTTCGCTAATATCCAGACCCTGTAATTCGTCTTCCGGACTAACCCGAATGCCGATGGTGAATTTCAACGCTAACCAAACAATGGTGCTGAAGACAACGGTGAAGCCACCGATGGAGAGAATTCCGATCACCTGAGCGACGAAGTTGCCGCCGCCGAAGAATGCCACGGCTAAGGTTCCCCAAATCCCGCAGACGAGGTGAACGGAGGTTGCACCCACGGGGTCATCAATGTGGAGGCTGTCGAAGATGGCCACTGAGAAGACGACGATCACGCCAGCGATCGCCCCCGTCACCACAGACAGGGTGTAAGGAATCGCAGCACAACCGGCGGTAATGCCCACCAGACCGGCCAAAATGCCATTGATCACCATCGAAAGATCCGGCTTACCATCTTTGATCCAAGAGGTAGCCGTTGCCGCAACACCACCGGCCGCCGCCGCTAAGGTCGTGGTCAACGCGATGTAGGTGATGTTCGGACTGGCAGCCAATTCAGAACCGGGGTTAAAGCCATACCAGCCCACCCACAGTACCAAGCACCCCAGGGTGGCAATACTCATGTTGTGGCCGGGAATGGCGTTGATGCCACTGTCGTTATATTTGCCGATCCGAGGGCCGAGGAATGCTGCACCCATCAGCGCAGCCCAACCCCCCACGGAGTGAACCACCGTCGATCCGGCAAAATCACTAAAGCCGGCTTCAGCGAGCCAACCGCCAGCCCAGACCCAGTGGCCGGTGATGGGGTAAGACACGGAAACGAGTAAGAACGCAAAAATCAGGAAGGACACAAAGTGAATCCGTTCGGCCACAGCCCCGGACACAATCGTGGCTGCGGTAGCCGCAAATGCCACTTGGAAGAGGAACGATGCCGAAATGGGCAGCCCACCCGGGAAGGGATCTAATCCGTAGTCCGCTGGATCTTCACTGAGCAAGAAGAATCCCGTGCCTCCGATGAAGCCGTTGCCTTGACCGTACATGAACGCAAAGCCGATCGCCCAATATGCGATCGCGGCAATCCCAAAGACGATCAAGTTTTTCGCCAACACGTTGACCGCGTTCTTTTGACGACAGAACCCTGCTTCTAACATGGCGAAGCCAGCGTTCATGAAGATCACCAAGATCGCTGAAGCAAGAATAAATACAGTGTCTAAAGTCCCTTTGATAACGGCCGGATCGGAGAAATCCAGCTCGTCAAGATCAAGGGCATGTTGAGCAAAAGCAGCGGAATCCCACACCACGAGGATAATCGCCACTAGCGGAATGCATGCAATCCAGTACGGTGAAAACCAGCGCAACAGTTGTTGCACGGGTTTCAGATTTCCTGCTGCCGCTCGCTCCCTTCTCCCACGAGTTGAGAAAGAATTGACCAGAGTTGATTTGGACATCACTACAAAACTTTCCTGAATCTAAAGAAACACAGTCATTTTCTGGGATTCTCAGGACTATCATCTATAGAGTTTTCCGGGTGTTGAATAGGATTCAACGCTAGGCGAGAAAGCATTGGGAAATGCTAGTCTTGCATGCTAGGAAAACCCGATTATCCTGAGTCATTATCAGTCTTTGGCACTCCCCGCTCGGAAGAGACGGGGATTCTTGGTTCAACGAGTCCACTCAAGACTAAATTCCTTACGAAATCTAACTCAAAGATGGGTCTCTCCCCAAGCATGACTTTCCGAATGCCCTGCGGTAGTTGGATAATTCCAAACGTTTTGTCTTGTTTATGTTTCTGTGTTGTCTAGCTCTTTTACAGATTTTACCTATTCCTAGGTGAACACTAGAACAATGGAATAGAACCCCATATCTTCAGTTGTCAAGGTACAGATTGCCGTTAGGTGGTTGGGTTTTTATACAGGTTGATTCCCGTTCCTGTTGTTAAACCATAAGGGCAGGTTAAGACCTGACTCTGAGACTTTATCCCTGGTAATGAATTTACAGGGGTTCCAGCATACACCATACAAAAGTACCGGATTCACTACTAAAAGTCTAGTCACTCACGCTTCCTGAACACGAAGTTCGTGAATTGCCAGACTGATTCAGACTGGTGTGCTAACGAGAAAGAACACTACAGAAACGTGTTGATTTTGGAGGGGTATGCCAGTTTTTTCTGTAACTTTAATTACATTTAGTTCAGACGAATAGATTGTGAAATTTTCTATGATCATTTCCAATCAATAACAATGGGATGGACGGGTTAATCAGACGGGTTATGAATTAGGTGGGGTAGCTGCCGATCGCCCGCCAAAAGAAGTACAGCGACAAGAGCGCGAGGAGCGATCGGAAACTGATACTGACAACGTGATCCGGCAGTTTCGGAAGGTAGCGAGTGCTGATTTGCGCTCCGATCAGCCCCCCAAGGCCGAGAATCAGGCCGGGAATGGCGAGGACATTGCCCTGCACGGCATGGCCCGCACAGGCGGAGATGGCCGTCACGACGATCACGCCGAGGCTGGTTTGAATGGCGGTTTTGATCGGTTCGTTGAGCAGCAGCATTTGGAGGGGAACCATGATCACCCCGCCGCCAACGCCAAACAGGCCCGCCAAGAGTCCGGCGGCGGCTCCGGTGCTGAGGCGGGGGAGGAGGAGACTTTTGGCGGGGGTGGGGCGATCGCTCGTTTGCTGGGCAATGAGTCGCTTGCGCAGCATGACGAGAAAAATGGTGGCGAGGAGCAGCACCCCAAAGGCGGCCTCTTTGACAAAGTTGGGGATCTGTCCCACCAACAGCGGCCCGATTTGGGCGGTGGCGATCGCGGGAATCGCCAAAAAAATCACCCGTCGCCAATCCAAAAAGCCCATGCGATAGTTTTGCAGGGTTCCGGACAGGGAGGTCATCACGATCGCCAAACTGCTGGTGGCCACCGATGGGTCATAGCCGTAGCCCAACGCCACCAAGATCGGCACGAGCACCGTCCCGCCCCCAATTCCCAACAGTCCAGCCAACAAGCCCGACAGCAAGCCACCCGCCACTAAAAATCCTAGATGTTCCACTCCGTTAACTTCCCCATCCTGTGAACGCTGTTGCTTGTCGAAATTACGTGGATAATGCTACCAGTTAAGGGAACTAATCTTAATTGTGCGATCGCCACCATGCAAGAATTTTTTGAGAATGTGCTCCGCTACTGTCGCTATTTTGTGACATTTACCCTGGGGGTCTTTTTTGCCCTCTACCAATGGGTTCGCCCCATGTTCAGCAGTCCGCTGCGGCTGACGGCCCTGATCGGAATCTTGATTGGCCTATCGGGCTTCATCTTCTTCACACTCCGCGCGATGTTAGGTCTGAATCCCGTATAGTGACCATAGGAAAGGGGTTAAGCCACCGGATTTTTTTAGCTCAGTACGAGAGGAGTCATCATGGCTACCAGTCGCCGCGTATCTCGCGTTTCGTCCCTGATTCGACGCGAAGTCAGCCAACTCTTAGGCCACGAAATCAAAGATGACCGCGTCGGGGCAGGCATGGTCAGCGTCACCGATGTTGCCGTATCAGGAGATCTCCAACATGCCAAAATTTTCGTCAGCATCTACGGCTCCGATGAAGTGAGGGAGCAAACCATGGCGGGCTTGGAGTCCTCCACGGGCTTCATCCGGCGGGAATTGGGGCAACGGATTCGCCTGCGCCGCACGCCCAATGTCCAGTTCATTGAGGATCGTTCCATTGAGCGGGGCGATCGCGTCTTGACCCTCCTCACACAACTCCAGCCCAGTGCAGCCCCCGAAGAGGACATTCCCGCCGCTGAGGACGACTAACACCGGGCCGTGGCAGCAGTAACCCTATCTCCCGCGCCTCACTCCCCCCACGCCGCCGCGACGGTTGCCGGGGGGTGAGAGCAGCCCCAGTGCTAGAATAGGGCTGGAAATTTTGCCTTTTGGTTGTAACCAAGAATGACCCTGTAATGACCTCTGCTTCTCAACTCCACAGCACCAAAAATCTCCTGAAAATTTTGATCGGAGCAGCCTGGATTGACGGTGTCATTCAACCGGAAGAGCGGAACTATCTCCACCGCATGGCCACGGAAAACAGCCTCGTGGATGATCCCGAAATCAAGGCATTACTGACGGAAGTGAAGCCGGTGCAGCCCCAGGAATGCTACCACTGGGTGAAAGCCTATTTGGGCGATCGCTACACCCACGAGGACTATCAAACCCTCCTCGAAGCGATCAGCGCCTTGATCTACAGCGACGGCGAAGTGCAAACCCAAGAAGCTCGCTTTTTGCTGCAATTGCAAGAGCTAGACCCCGACAATGCCCATCACCCGTCGGTACTCGAATCCATCCTCAAAACAATCCAGCAGCTTTACCGGAAAGCGATCGCTCAAGATCCTTAAATCAATCCCCTGTGATTGCTTCGGAATTGGGCTGTATGGGATGGCTTGATTGCTGGGGCTGTTCAGTGTCGAGGGTGCGATCGCGCCACGCGAGAATCCCTGCCATCAACCAAGACCCTTGGGTTTGATTGCAGGCGGTGATGTATTTTGCCCGATTGCCGAACCGTCCCCGCTGGATCAACAGATTGAAATCCGGCAGGTCTTGATCCCGATCCATGGTCAACATACTTTGATACGCTCCTGTCACCCTGAGGCTAGGGCGACAACGATAGCGGCGCTGCATTTCCCCGTGAAACCCCAACGTCATCACCACCCTGAGGCGATCGGGCGTGAGTTCCAAGCGTTTCACCCGACTGCCCACCTGCCAAAAGAGCCACCCAAAGCCCCCAAACACCACCCAGATCAGAAACAATCTCCTCCAATCTCCCATGCGGATCAACATCTCAACACCGAACCAAAGCCCCATCAGGATCATCCCGTAGCCCATGAGCACGATGAGACGTTCTCCAAACGTGCGGTGAGTTTTGAGGTGGATGGTGCTGCGGTGGGCAGTGTCGTCGAGGGTGAGGCCGAGGTCTGGGTGGGGAATGCGCCAACGCCAGGGGTCGCGGTTGGGTTGGGAGGCTTTTTCGTAGTCGATGCTGGGATGGTCGGCGCGGGCTTGGCGCGATCGCCCCCATGTCCACACCGACTCTAAAAACAGCCAGAGAAGCTCAATCATGCTGCGGACTCCTAACGTTCGTTAATGTTGTAGCCCCTCTTCACCTCTAATGCTGTCCCGTCCGAAATAGGGGCGCAACACCTCAGGAATCGTCACACTCCCATCAGGTTGCTGATAATTTTCCAGAATTGCCGCCATCGTGCGCCCCACCGCCAAGCCCGAACCGTTGAGGGTATGAACGTAATTCGTTCCCTTTTGACCGGGAATTTTAAAGCGAATGCTGGCCCGCCGCGCTTGGAAATCCGTGCAATTGGAGCAACTGGAAATTTCCCGATAGGCTCCGGCTTCCGGCATCCACACTTCCACGTCGTAGCAGCGCGTCGCCGTAAAACCCAAATCCCCAGTACAAAGCTCCAAAATCCGGTAAGGCAACTGCAACGCTTCAAGAATTGCCGTGGCGTTGCCGAGCATTGCCTCCAGTTCCGCCTCGGAATTGTCGGGGTGGACGAGCTTCACCATTTCCACTTTGTTGAATTGGTGGAGGCGGATTAGGCCCCGCGTGTCTTTGCCATAGCTGCCCGCCTCCCGCCGAAAACAGGGGGTATAGGCGCAATGGTGAATCGGCAACTGTTCGAGATCGAGAATTTCATCGCGGTAGAGGTTCGTTAGCGGCACTTCGGCGGTGGGGGTGAGCCAAAGATCATCATCCCCGCAACGGAAACTTTCCTCGGCAAATTTGGGGAGTTGCCCCGTCCCGGTGAGGCTGGCACTGTTAATCAAGACCGGCGGCATCACTTCGGTGTAGCCCGCTGCGGTTTGGCGATCGAGCATGAAGTTAATCAAGGCGCGTTCGAGGGCCGCACCGGGGCCGATCAGATTCACAAAGCGGCTTTGGGCAATTTTGACGGCGCGTTTAAAGTCGAGAATGCCCAGGGTTTCGCCGATCTCCCAATGGGCTTTGGGGCTGGCGAGGGTGGGCTTGTGTTTGTCGCCCCAGCGGCTGCGTTCGACGTTTTCGGTTTCGTTGGCTCCGATGGGGGTCTGGTCACTGGGCAGGTTGGGCAGGGTGAGGAGGAGGGTGTCAATCTCGGCTTTGAGGGCTTTTTCCTGGGGGTCGAGTTTGGCAAGTTCGGCTTTGATCGCGCTGCCTTCGGCTTTGATCGCGCTGATTTCGGGGCTTTGGGGGTCAACGCCGCTTTGGATTTTTTCTTTGATGCGTTTGGCGGTGCTGTTGCCTTGGGCTTGGAGGTTGTTGCGGGTGGTTTGCAGATCGCGCTGGCGTTGGTCGAGGTGGAGGAGTTCAGCGATCGCATACTCCCCACTCCGACGGTGGAGACGCTCTTGGACAAAATCGGGATTTTCGCGGATCTGTTTAATATCAAGCATGGTTTGACGTTCGAGGAGTCCGTAATCGAGAAGATCACGACGGAAGGATTTGCTTGTTAATTTTAGACCGAAGCCGCCTCACCACGGATTGCCAATCATCGTGAAGGCACTCCAAAAATAGGGATGGGTGAGGGTGCGATCGCCCAAGCTCTGGAGCTCCTCCGGCAACGGAATCCGACTCGATGGCGTAATCAACATCCCATCCTCAATCCGAATCTCCCCCCGTAACATCGCCAACTGCGCTTGGCGCAAGGCTTCGGACTTAATCGGCAACCGATTCAACTCCTGATAAAACGTCGTCATCAGCCCCAGCGTCCCCGCATCACTCACCGACCACAAACTCCCCAACACCGATCGCACCCCCGCCAGCACCGCCAACCCCGCAAACCCCAACTCCGCCTCCGGATCACCCACCGCCGTCTGGCAAGCACTCAACACCAACAAATCCACCGGCGGATTATTAAACTGCAAACTGGGAAAATCGCTGAGGGGAAGCTGTTCGCGCCAAAACTGAATGTAGGAATGATCCGGGCTGCCGGGGCGAAATTCACCATGGGTCGCCAAATGCACGATTTGGAACGCCTCAGCTTGGCGGGCGGTTTGCAAATTGGCCAAGGTAAACCCTGCATTGAGGAACGATTCACTCTTGGCCGTGGTGTTCGTAATCGCCGCCAATTCCGTGGGAACCCCCGGTAATGGGTCTTGCACCTGAAAATTAGACGCACCCATGGCGAGCACTTCCGGTCGGTTTAAGGGGCGATAGTCCGTATCCGTCAAGGAGAGGCTGGGCATAATCGCCAGGCTGTATTTTTCAATCAGAAACTGCTCACCGTCGTTCAACGCCGCCCAGGGAATCGACCGCAGCCCATTGTCGAGAATGAAGGTTAAATTGGTGATGCCTGCTGCGTCTAGAGCCGCTGTAATGGGTTCAATCAGCCACTGATTCAGGATTTGGGTGTACTCTAAAAATCCTTGGCTGTCAGGGTTAATCACCGTGCGTCGGAGTCGGCGCATCGTGTCGATCACCTGCGATCGCACCGCCTCCGGCACACGCCGCCGCAACACCGTGCCATCCCCCATCACCACCACCAATTCCAATTCATCCGTCGGCTGCGGGTCGCGACTCGGCGCCACAAACTCCTCCGTTGCCTGGGGTGAATGAGCCTCATCCAATCGCCACAGTACCCCCTGATCCGCCTCTGACTCTGAACCCGGTGCTTTAAAAAAGGCATACACCAAGGCGGGCTTCTCTTGGGTTTGGGTTTCAATGGTTTGCAGGGTGTTCTGCACCTGTTGCGGCGTGGGAGGTGTGGGTGATGTGGTCAGATTGAGATGCTGAATGAAGGGCTGATTAACCCCTCGTTCGAGTTGTTCCACCCGTGGCGGTGCGTTGCGCACATCCGGCGCGAGGGCTATGGCTGCGGGGGGCGGAGCTTGTCCGAGGGGATTCGGAGGACTCGCAGGCGGGGGCGGTGGACTGTTGAACCCCTGTTGCACTTGGCCGAGTTGCGGGTCATTGAAGGGGGGCGCGGGGTTGTCTAGGCCGGAGGAGGACGGGGGGGCTGACGTTACGACCGAGCGGGTGTTCGTGAGGGTGAAGACGGCTGTTAAGGAACTTGCGATCGCCGTGGCAGTGACCGGAAAGACACCGCTTTGTGGATTGGCTGTCAATGGTGTCAAGGCGATGCCTTGGGCATTGGTGAGTACGGAGGTGAGGGCAGGCGTGGCACTGGCTCCGGTCGTGGGGGCGGCAAAGTCCACCGTACTCCCACTAATCGGGTTGCCAAAGAGGTCGCTCAGTTTCACGGCTAAGGATTGGGGAAAGGCTTGGTTGATGGGGGTGGCTTGGTTGTTGCCGCCAGCGATCGCCAATTGACTCGGAGCCGCCGCTGTCACCGTAATCGGGTTAGAACTGCCCACCACTGCGCCACTATTGGCCGTTACCACCTGAGACCCAGCCGTGCGCAATGTCACATCAAACAGCCCAACTCCGTTGGTGAGGTTGCCCCCGGTGATTTGTGACGCTTGGGGATCGGTGCTGCCCAAGGTCAACGGATCACTAAAATTCGTATCCACATTGCCAAACAGATCCAACGCCGTCACCGTCACCCCTTGAGCAGTTCCCGCCGTCATCGTCGATACGCTCTCCTGAACCGTAAACTCCACCGCCGCAGCGGGCGTATTGGTCAGGGAAAACACCACCGGACTAATCCCCACATCGATAACATTGGCTTGCACGGTGTAGGAGCCTGCGATCGTATTCGCCACTGGGTTAAACGTCACCGTCCCATCTGCCCCCGTCACCCCGGTTAACATCTGGCGCAAACTCGCCCCCGACGCTGGGATTTCCAGAGTCACACTCAGCCCCGCCACCCCCTGAAACTGAAACGCATCTCGCGCTGTCACCGTCAGCGGTGCGCCAAACGCCGTATCCACGATCGCACTCTGACCCCCGCCCGCCTGGGTAATCTGAAGCATTGACTCATAGGCCCCCAGATCCGGTGTCCCGACCCGACTGGCCCCCCGCTGATCAGTTAATTGTGATCCTTGGGCCGCATCCACCGCCACGCTCGTCGGGGATAGAGCATGGGTTTGCGTTGGCCCGCCATAGTTCCCCAACGGTGACAGCATTGGGTCAACCCCAATGATGTTTTGATTCAACCCGGTGTTTAAGGTTAGGCCATTCGCCCCCACATCACTATCAAGCAAACTGGACTGGATCGTACTGCCGCCCCAAGAACCGGACAAGGTGGAAAGGTTGCCATTCTGCCCGGTGTTGTTCGCCACAATGGTGTTGGTGATGTTTGCCGTGCCAGCAGACTGATACAGGCCCCCACCCTCCCCCAACCCATTCCCATCGGCATCGGCTGTGTTGAAAGCGATCGTGCTGTGGATAAGGGACAGGAAAGCGGAATTCGTAATGCCACCGCCGTTTTGACTCGCTTGATTGCCACTGACGGTGCTGTTGTTCAGGGCTAAGGGGCCGCCCAGACTGTAGAGGCCTCCCCCATGGGTGGCGGTGTTACTGCTGATTGTGCTGTCAACCACACTCAAATCTCCGTCAGACCAAACTCCTCCCCCATGGGTGGCTGTATTACTGCTGATCGTGCTGGTGCTGAGGGTGAACGTGCCGCTGTTATGGATTCCCCCGCCCCTGCCGAGTGCCTGATTATCGCTCACCACTGTACCGGTCAAGATCCCACTGGTATTGCTGGCGATGCCACCGCCGTCTGTGTCACTGGTGTTGCCTTGGATGCGGCTATCGGTGGCAGTGAGAATCTGGGTGGCAATGCCGCCGCCGTCGTTGGTGCTGCGGTTGCCGATGAGGGTGCTGTTGTTAAGCGTCACGGTGGGGGCGTTGAGCCCGCCGCCCCTGTTTCCGGCAGCGTTGTCTTTGATCGTGCTGTTGTTGAGAGTGACAGGGCCATCTGAGAAAATGCCGCCACCGCTATTCGCGCTGGTGTTGCGTTCGAGAGTAACCTGATTGAGGGTGAGGGAACCGCCGCCTGTACTCTGGATGCCGCCGCCATTTTCTGAGCCTCCCACGTTGCCGAAGCGGAGAGTGAGGTTTTCAAGGGTGACGGGATTGGGGCCGGTGATGTTGAAGAGACGAAAATCAGAGGCGGATGCGCGTCGGATGCGCATTGATCCTGGTAAAAAGTTGGTGATGGTGAGGCCATCGGCGGTGGTATCGATATTGACGGGGCCACTGGTAAGCCAAATCTCACTGGCGAGAACGGATGCTAAAAAGCGAATGGTGTCCACCCCCGACGTTAGATTGGCACGGTCAACCATGTCACGGAGGGAGCCGGTTCCGGAGTCGGCCGTTGTGGTGACGGTGAAGTTGTCGAGTGTATGGGGATAGAGGGCGATCGCATCCCCCTCAAACGCCACGCCGGCCTCAATCGCGCCCACCGTTTTTTCTAAGGTCCAATTCCCCCTCAACGCCGCGCTCCCGGTGACATCCGTCGAAGCCGCCACATCCGCCCCCGTCGCCGCCGCCAAACTCGCCAGCAACGCATCCCCCACCGACCCCAACGCCGTAAAGCAACTATAGAGCAGCAGATCCGCCCCCTCACTCAGGGATGCCCGCCAGGCTTGTAATTGATCGCTAAACTCCGCCACATTCGCCGCGCTCACATAGTCCCGCCCCAGCCAAAATTCCCCCGCGTTGCCCTCGCTGACGAGGTGCAGTTCATCCGCCCCTTGGCGCGGCGCGAGGGTGTCGGTAATGGTCGCGATCCCCGACTGATCCGGGGTGACCACGACGGTTGTGGTGCCGGGTTTGCCCTTGTAGAGCAAGGATCGGTAGTCCGCAACCGTGGCATCAAGAAACACCAACGCATTGGGATCATCAGGATTTTCGGCAAAGTGAATCACCGTGGGCGCGGAAATTTCCCCAGCAGTGATCACCGCGTTGGGATCAGGGACGAGGACGCGATCGCCCGCTACCTGCACCGTTTTCCCCTTCACTACCCCCAAAATCGCCGTATCTCCCGCCGTAATCGTCAGATCCGACCCGCTAATCCGCACCACGCCCTGCTCATCCACCGTGACCCGATCGGCTGATTGCAACGTAGGCAGTTGGAGCAGGGTTTGCAGCGAGGCGGGGGTGAGGGTGGCCGGGTCTTGGCTGAGGGGGATTTCAATGGCGAGGATTGTTCCGGCTTGGGTGATGCGCAGGGTGCGACGACCGGGAACGGCGGCGAGGGTGATCTGGCCGTTGGGGGCTTCGAGAGTGCCGAGGTTGATCACCGTACCGCCGATCAGGTTAATATCCCCGTCGAGATTGCTTAACTGCGCCTCATTCAGAATCGCCCCCGGTGCGGCACTGAGAAAATCAAAGGCGGTGGGGTTGCCGTTGAGGGTGTTGTAGTCGTTGGCTCCGATGGCATTGAAGGCGCGATCGCTGAACTGAATGCGATCGCTCGTCGTCGCCGTAAACGATCCCGGCACATCAATCTGAGCCGTGGGCGTAAACACGATCCCCGCCGGATTGATCAAATACAAATTCGCCCCACCCCCCAACACCTGCACCAACCCCTGAAGCACCGACGGACTCCCCCCCGTCACCCGCGCCAAAATATTCTGAATCTGAGGCTGGGCTAAAAACTGGGCAATTTCGTTGGGGTTCAAGCCCAATTGTTGCAAGCTGTGGAACAGGTTAGACCCGTCCCCCGACAGCGTGCCGCCGGTAATTTGATAGAGATCCCCGGTTTGGGTCACCACCGATCCCGTACCATCCGCGGCCGGTGTAATCGATTGCGCCACAGCAGGCTGAAGCGCCATCAGGCTACCACCACACATCAGGGCGAGCCGAACCCAATTCAAAGCAGAAGATGCTTGCATTATGAGGAGAATGTTGCGATCGCAACACCAGAACACCGTAGGCTACACCCTGATGTTGTGAGAGTCCTAGGCGAGGGTCATGATCGGGGTATAAGACCCCACTCAGCGATCGCTCCACCAAGCCCCAGCGGGCCGTGTGAAGCCTTGAAAACGATCTGTCACCCCATGAGTTCAGACGGGATGGACTGGGAGGGAAACCGCACAAGCCGCGATCGCAGATCAAAAGTGCGGCATGACAGGCAAGGCTATGGTTTCCTCTCTCTATTGTAAATCGCGCCATCGGGCAGCGTGACTGGCCATCAGACGGAACCCCGCCGGCCATCTCGCGCCGCCACAGCCTTCCACGGGTTCGGGCGATCTGCGAGCATCTGTAGGGAAGAATCAGGCGGTTTTGCCTCATTGGGGCTGAATTATGGATGGAGGCAGGAGGGATCGGGACTGTTGCTGCGGGCGATCGCCTCAGAGAGGGCGAAAGTGTTCCCGTCAGTAGTGCGCTGAGAGTCTTAATAATGTGATTTTCATCACATTCAGTCGTCCATGTTTCGATTAGTAATCACGTCAATTGTTTACCCACTGATGGCAACTCATTCAACAGCGATCGCCCCACTACCATAAATACGCAAAAAATAACAGTAAAGAAAATATTAAAGATTTAGAATAGGGGTGTATTCAGAGATTAATCTAAATGTAGTGGAACAAAATGATCCTCCAAACTCTTATTTAACAGATGGTGTTTCTCTTGATCCCCGCTATGAATAGGCTAGTCAAGGGCAGTGCGGTTAACCAAATGTTACGAAGACGCGAAGACTACATTTTTTGTGTATCTATTTATTACAACTCCACATTTTTATAAAACCAGAATTTAATCAGCACGCTCCATTTTCTCCTGCCTCTCTTTAGCCCTCTGATCCTCCAATGAATAACAAATCTTTTTTGACCTCCACTTGTCGCTGCTGCTGCTACTACCAACACCAAGGGCGCAGAGGCGGTTCCTGCACCCAATTAGGCGTTCCTGTTAAAGGCTGTTGGTCTGCCTGTAGCTTGGCTGTGCATCCGTTTGCCAATGCTGCCGCCCCAAGCTTAGAAACTGAAATCGGTCAATTGGAACATACGTTGACCCTCAACTACGCTGCATCTGATGTCGAATCTGTTCCCGTCACAGCACAGAGTGCTGAAGCCTGTCCTCTGCCCTTGTCAAGCTAGTATCCGCTGGTATGTTTCGGGGTTCTCATCACCCCTACACCAGCAACCCTCATCCCCGGCCCTTCTCCTGGGGGCGACGGCCTAGCCACAAACCCATCTCAAGAGCCTACACCATCCTTCAATCCCCCCTAGCCCCCCTTTTCAAGGGTGGGAACTCGATCAAAGTCCCCCTTAAAAAGGGAGATTTAGAGGAATAAAACCCAAGCTGGGTCAACACTTGAACGGTTATGTATAGCAGTGGACAAGTTTGTTAGGACATTTAATCAGCGCACCCTGAGCGAAGTCGTTGGCGAAGCCTCCCGAAGGGATAGGGTAAGCGGCCGGGCTATCTCCTGCGGAGACGCTACGCGAACGACGA